>URWK01000028.1 GCA_900551505.1 uncultured Ruminococcus sp.
ATTTCTTATCCAGTATATTGCGGAATATAATTACCGACACCAATACATCGGATTTTCTGTTTGGGGGCGCCCGCTGCACTAATGGCGCGTGGCGCCCCGAAATCTTAAAGGGCGGATAACCTCTTTTGGAATAGGGCAAAAAAAATATTGACTTTTGAATTTAATTCAGATATGATAATCTTATAAAAATAAAAAGAACGGAGAAAAAATTATGTCAGAAAATATATGGGACATACTTTATGACAAGGCGAAAAGCGTTCAGAATCCAAGAGAAATATCACCTCTGATGACAGCAGGAGAAGTTTCTGCTGCGATACTTACTAAAAAAGGCAATATTTATACGGGCGTTTGTATAGATACCGCTTCAACACTTGGTGTATGTGCGGAGAGAAACGCAATGATGAACATGATTACAAACGGCGAAACAGAAATAGACAAAGTAGTTGCGATTCTTCCTGACGGAAGTGTCGGTTCACCTTGCGGAGCGTGCAGGGAATTCATGATGCAGTTGAGCAGGGACAGAAAGGATATTGAAATTCTGCTTGACCTCGAAACCGGAAAGACAATAACCCTCGGGGAACTCATGCCTGACTGGTGGGGGAAAAGATACTTTGATGAACAGGAGAAAAAATAATGACAGATTTTAAAATCGAAACTGTGTTGACATCATACACCGGAAATGATGAAATAGTTAAAATCCCGAGAGGGATTACCATGATAAACAATAACTGTTTCTCTGACCGTCAGAACACCGGCATACCGATTAAGAAAATCATAGTGCCGGAAGGTGTAACCAAAATAAAAATGGGTGCATTTTATTTCTGCGGAAACCTTAAAGAAGTTATTTTGCCGTCTACGCTTATTGATATTTCCGCAAATGCTTTTACGGGTTGCAGAAGCCTTGAAAATATTCAGGTCAGCGAAAAAAACCCTTTATATGCATCAAGGGACGGCATATTGTATAGAAAAAATTCAAATAATCCGTACAACGAAATAGAAATTTATCCGAGCGGAAAACCTGAAAAAACTTTTGAAATCCCCGAAGATGTAAAAGAAATTTCGATGGTAGCTTTTGATAATTTCTGCAATGTTATTGAGAGAATAATAATCAATGACACTTTCGGCGATGAAAGTGAAAATGCGTTCGGGAGTATGAGAAATCTTAAAATTGTAACCTTAAAAAAAGACAATCAGGAGATTGATATATACATTGACAACTACAAACTGACCGGTGAATTGCCGGACATGATGAGAGCTTATAAGTACAGAAACCGCAATACACAAACTCTTATGAACCGTTTTGCAGATATTTCCTATAAGCAGGTGAAAATTCCGTTTGCCCTCTTTATGCTTTTCGCATACGGACACGATGAATTTCTGCCTTACATAAAGCGAAGCATTAAAAACGTTGTGAAATATCTTGCCGACCACAATGAAATGGCATTGCTGGAACGTGTGCTTGAACTCGGATTTGTCACGAAGAAGAACATTGACGAACTGATTGACTATGTCAACCAAAATCAGAATATCGAGGTTCAGGCGATACTTATGAATTACAAAAACGAAAATTTCGGCTACAATTCACTTAAATTATAAGCTTTCAGCCAATGTATTAAAAAAATTCTGTAAATTTTGAGCCTAATCACTTGACAAATTATATTCTTATGTGTATACTTAAAAAGTACGCTGTGGTTTTCTGAAAGGTAAACTCAGCTTTACTAAAAAAATTAAATTTTTCAGAAAAGGAGGAGAAATATGCCTACATTTAACCAGTTGGTTCGTAAGGGCAGAGATGTTCTCGAAGTTAAATCAACAGCCCCGGCTCTCCAGAAGGGATACAATTCCAAGAAGAAGGTTGCTATCGACCAGAGTTCACCGCAGAAGCGTGGTGTTTGTACAGCAGTAAGAACTTCTACACCTAAGAAGCCTAACTCAGCTATGAGAAAGATTGCCAGAGTTAAGCTCACAAACGGTACTGAAGTAACAGCTTATATCCCGGGTATCGGTCATAACCTTCAGGAACACTCAGTAGTTCTTATCAGAGGCGGACGTGTTAAGGACCTTCCGGGTGTGCGTTACCACATCATCAGAGGTACTCTTGACGCTCAGGGTGTTGCTAAGAGAATGCAGGCCCGTTCAAAGTACGGTGCTAAGAAACCAAAGGCAGGAGCAGCCAAGAAGTAATTTTCTTTAAGCTCAATTCATTTTTAAAATAGGATTATTCAGCTTCACACAGATAAAAATATGTGGAGATTTCATATAGATGAAATTCCTCTGCACGGTCTGAACGGGCTTTTTACCGTGGTTTAAGCGGTAAATGAACGAGTACCTATGAATTCACTTAATATGAAGGAGGGAAGCGAAATGCCAAGAAGAGGTAATATCGCAAAACGTGACGTACTGGCTGACCCGATTTATAATTCCGAACTCGTATCACGTCTTATCAATAACGTAATGCTTGACGGAAAGAAGGGTGTTGCCCAGAAAATCGTTTATGACGCATTCAATATAGTTGCAGAAAAGACAGGAAAAGATGCTCTCGAAGTCTTTGAACAGGCTATGGAAAACGTAATGCCGGTTCTCGAAGTTAAGGCTCGCAGAATGGGTGGTGCAACATATCAGGTACCTATGGAAGTTCGTCCTGAAAGAAAGCAGACACTCGGTCTCAGATGGATTACAAAGTATGCAAGACTCAGAAACGAAAAGACTATGAAGGAAAGACTTGCCGGTGAAATCCTTGACGCAGTGAACAGCACAGGCGGTGCATTCAAGAAGCGTGAAGATACTCACAAGATGGCCGACGCAAACAAGGCATTTGCACATTACCGCTGGTAATCTGCCGATACCTGATGTTAAAAAAGGAGAACTTTTATGGCTAGAGACTGCACACTCGAAAAAACAAGAAATATTGGTATCATGGCTCACATTGACGCCGGTAAGACCACCACTACAGAACGTATCCTTTTCTATACAGGTGTAAGCTACAAGATGGGCGAAACACACGAAGGTGCTTCAGTAATGGACTGGATGGAGCAGGAACAGGAAAGAGGTATCACAATTACTTCTGCTGCTACAACTGCTTACTGGAAAGGTCACAGAATCAATATCATTGATACTCCTGGACACGTTGACTTCACTGTTGAAGTTGAACGTTCACTCAGAGTTCTTGATGGTTCCGTAACAGTCTTCTGTGCTAAGGGCGGTGTTGAACCACAGTCCGAAACAGTATGGAGACAGGCTGACAAGTACCATGTTCCAAGAATGGCTTATGTAAATAAAATGGACATCATGGGTGCAAACTTCTACAGAGTTGTAGACATGATGAAGGACAGACTTAAATGTAATGCTGTTCCGATTCAGCTCCCTATCGGTGCTGAAGATACTTTCAAGGGTATCATTGACCTTGTTGAAATGAAGGCATATGTATATTACGATGACCTCGGAAAAGACATCAGAGTTGAAGATATTCCTGCCGATATGCTCGAAGAAGCAGAAAAGTATCATGCAGACATGGTTGAACACGTTGCTGAACAGGACGAAGAACTTATGATGAAGTACCTTGACGGTGAAGAACTCACCATTGATGAAATCAAGGCCTGCATCAGAAAGTCAACTCTTGCAAACACAATGGTTCCTGTAGTTTGCGGTACTTCTTACAGAAACAAGGGCGTTCAGAAGCTCCTTGACGCTGTTATCGACTATATGCCGTCACCGATTGACGTTCCGCACATCAAGGGTATCGACCCTGAAACAGGTGAAGAAGTTGAAAGACCTTCTTCAGATGATGAACCATTCTCATCACTCGCATTCAAAATTGCTACAGACCCATTCGTTGGTAAGCTCTGCTTCTTCAGAGTATACTCAGGTTTCATTAACACAGGTTCAACTGTTCTTAATGCAACAAAGGGTAAAAATGAAAGACTCGGACGTATCCTTCAGATGCACTCAAATCACAGAAAGGATATCGAAACAGTTTACGCAGGCGATATCGCTGCCGCAGTAGGTCTTAAGAATACAACAACAGGTGACACACTTTGTGACCCTAAACACCCTGTAATTCTTGAATCAATGGAATTCCCTGAACCTGTTATCCAGCTCGCTATCGAGCCTAAGACTAAGGCAGGTCAGGAAAAGATGGGTCTTGCACTCGCAAAACTCGCTGAAGAAGACCCGACATTCAAGACTTGGACAGACGAAGAAACAGGTCAGACAATCATCGCAGGTATGGGCGAACTCCACCTCGATATTATCGTTGACAGACTTCTCCGTGAATTTAAGGTTGAAGCAAATGTAGGTGCTCCTCAGGTTTCTTACAAGGAAACTATCAAGGGTACTGCAGATGTTGACCACAAGTACAAGAGACAGTCCGGTGGTAGCGGTCAGTACGGTCACGTTAAAATCAAGCTCGAACCTAACGAATCAGGTAAGGGTTACGAATTTATCAATGCCGTTGTTGGCGGTGCTATCCCGAAGGAATTTATTCCGGCTGTTGACAAGGGTATTCAGGGTGCTATGAAGGCCGGTATCCTCGCAGGTTACCAGGTAGTTGACGTAAAGGTTACACTTTATGATGGTTCTTACCACGAAGTCGACTCTTCAGAAATGGCATTCCAGATTGCCGGTTCTATGGCTTTCAAGGAAGCTATGAGAAAGGCAGACCCGATTATCATGGAACCTATCATGAAAGTTGCTGTTACAATTCCTGACGAATACACAGGTACAGTTATCGGAGACCTCAGCTCAAGACGTGGTCAGCTTCTCGGACAGGAAAACAGAAACGGTACTGTTCAGGTTGACGCTCTCGTTCCGCTTTCCGAAATGTTCGGTTACTCAAACTCCCTCCGTTCAAACACTCAGGGACGTGGACAGTATTCTATGGAACCACACAGCTACACAGAAGTTCCGAAGTCTATCTTTGAAAAGATTGTCAAGGACAGAAATAAGAACAACTAATTTTAAATATAAGGCAGGAAACGGATATTTCTGTTTCCTCCCTCATATATATTTTATGTTTTTTGCGAAAAACACTTGCATTTTATTTTGATTTCTGTTAAAATAAATGTACTGTAATTATAATCCGATTATCACAAGGAGGTAATTCCAATGGCAAAGGCTAAATTTGAAAGAACAAAACCACACGTAAACATTGGTACTATCGGTCACGTTGACCACGGTAAGACTACTCTTACTGCTGCTATTACAAAGACACTCGCTCTCAAGGGTCAGGCTCAGTACGAAGCATATGATATGATTGACAAGGCTCCTGAAGAAAGAGAACGTGGTATCACAATCAACACAGCTCACGTTGAATATGAAACAGACAAGCGTCACTACGCACACGTTGACTGCCCAGGACACGCTGACTATGTTAAGAACATGATTACAGGTGCTGCTCAGATGGACGGTGCTATCCTCGTTGTTGCTTCAACAGACGGCCCTATGGCTCAGACAAAAGAACACCTTCTTCTTGCTCGTCAGGTAGGCGTTCCTTACATTGTTGTATTCATGAACAAGACTGACCTTGTTGATGACCCAGAACTTCTCGACCTCGTTGAAATGGATATCCGTGAAACACTTGACAAGTATGAATTCCCTGGCGATGACACACCAATCATCAAGGGTTCAGCTTACCAGGCTCTTATGGCTCCAGACGATATCAATGACCCAGCTTACAAGCCGATTCTTGAACTTATGGATGCTGTTGACGAATATATCCCAACACCTGACAGAAAAGCAGACCTTCCATTCCTTATGCCTATCGAAGATACTATGACAATTTCTGGTCGTGGTACTGTTGTTACAGGTAGAGTTGAAAGAGGTCAGCTCAAGGTTGGTGACACTGTTGAAATCGTTGGTCTTAAGGAAGAAAAGATGAACACAGTTGTTACCGGTATCGAAATGTTCAGAAAGACTCTTGACTACGCTGAAGCAGGCGACAACATCGGTGCTCTCCTCCGTGGTGTTACAAGAGACCAGGTTGAAAGAGGACAGGTTCTCTGCAAGCCGGGTTCAATCCACCCACACACAAAATTCAAGGGTCAGGTTTACGTTCTTAAGAAGGAAGAAGGCGGTCGTCACACACCATTCTTCAACAACTACAGACCACAGTTCTACTTCAGAACAACAGACGTTACAGGTATCATCTCACTCCCAGCAGACAAGGAAATGTGTATGCCTGGCGATAACGTAACAATGGACGTTGAACTTATCACTCCAATCGCTATCGAAGAAGGACTTCGTTTCGCTATTCGTGAAGGTGGTAGAACAGTAGGTTCAGGCGTAGTTACAGCTATCAACGAATAATTTTCACTCAAACTCGTTTTGAATTGATATCTAACAAGACCGTTTGTCCTTCGGGATAGACGGTCTTTTTGTTCAAGGAGGTTCATAAAATGGTTTTAATGGTTGATATAGGCAATACAAATATAGTTCTCGGGGCGTATGATAATGATAAATTGCTGTTTTCGGCAAGAATGGAAACTAAAGTTTCAAAAACCGATGACGAATATTCAATTAATCTGCTCAATATCTTGCATCTTTATGAAATAAACCCCAGAGATTTCGAGGGCGTGGCGATTTCTTCAGTAGTTCCGAGGCTTACACCTGTCATGAAGAACGCAATAAAAAGGGTTACGGGCTGTGAAGCGATTTCTGTTTCCCAGGATTTGGACACAGGGCTTAAAATCAAAATGAAAGACCCTACAACCATAGGTGCGGACAGGATTTGCGGGGCGGTTTCCGCTATAAAGAAGTATTCCGTGCCGTGTATAATCTTCGATATGGGAACAGCTACCACGATTTGTGCGATTGACAGAGAGGGGAATTATTTAGGCGGTTCGATTATGCCGGGGGTGTATACTTCCTTAAATGCCCTTGTTTCGCACACTGCACAACTTCCGCAAGTAAATCTTGACAAATTTTCGGGCGAAGTCATCGGTTCAAGCACCAAAGAAGCCATGCGTTCCGGAATAATCATCGGCACGGCAAGCATGATGGATGGAATGATTGAACGATATAAAGAGAAATTGGGTGAGAACCTGACGGTGATAGCAACGGGAGGACTTGCAAGACTTATTACCAGGTACAGTAAAAGCAAGATAGTTATTGACGAAAACCTTTTACTTGACGGATTACTTGAAATATATAGCAAGAATAAAGCATAAATTAATAAAAAATTATGAAACAGAGAATAAAAGGTGTATTGATAAAGATGCCTTCATAAAAGTTGTGCAATATTCACAGTTATTACTACAAAATTTATTATTGTTTTTTTAGGCATTTATAACAAACAGCCTTGATTTTTTCGGAAGGTTATAGTATAATGTTTATGGTAGCAGTAAAAGAATGGCAAGTTATACCATGAACGCCGAAAAGGCGTGTTTTCTTTTTCTGTTACAAATTATCCAAAGGAACTGAAAGCTTATGGAATTTTCGCACATTTCCGTTTTACTCAATGAAACTATTGAAGGACTTGCCATAAAACCGGAAGGAATTTACGTTGACGGTACAGCCGGTGGTGCAGGCCATTCGAGAAAAATCGCTGAAAAGCTTACAACAGGTCGGCTTATAGCCATAGACCGTGACCCTGACGCAGTTCAGGTAGCCACTGAAAGACTGAAGGGCTTCAATGCTACCGTTGTACAGGCAAATTATTCCGAAATCGCATCTATTCTCAGAGAACTTGAAATTGACGGCGTTGACGGAATACTGCTTGACCTTGGGGTTTCTTCCCATCAGCTTGACACGGGCGAACGGGGTTTCTCTTATAATATCAATGCTCCGCTTGATATGCGTATGAGTCAATCGGGAATAAGTGCCAAAGATATTGTGAATGAATATTCGCAGGAACAGCTTTCAAAAATCATTTTTGAATACGGTGAGGAGAAATTCGCAAGGAAAATAGCAGATAATATTATCAAGGAAAGACAGGAAAAACCTATTGAAACAACCTTTGAGCTTGCCGAGATAATCAAAAAAAGTATCCCTGCGAAGTTCAAACGTGAGAAAAACCCTTGTAAAAAGACATTCCAAGCGATAAGAATTGCTGTTAACGGTGAACTTGACCATCTTTCAAATTGCATAGATGATGCGTTTGACTGCCTTAATAGTGGGGGAAGGCTTGCAATAATAACGTTTCATTCTTTGGAGGACAGAATTGTCAAACAACACTTTGCGGAACTTTGCAAAGGCTGTATTTGTCCACCTGATTTCCCACAATGCGTCTGTGGCAGAACACCAAGAGGCAAACTCATAAACAGAAAGCCTATTGAAGCATCAGAACAGGAAATTGAGGCAAATAACAGAAGCAGAACCGCAAAGCTCAGGATTATAGAAAGGATATAGGTGCTGACATGGCAAGAACCAACACGGCTTATAAGCACGAGGAACAACAACAGCACTCCGTTGCACGGCAGAAAAAACCAAATATATCTATGACCAGAACCGCTAAAAAAAGTAACATTTCTACTATTAAAGTTGTTCTGGCTGCGGTTTCGGTACTTATGTTACTGTTCTCTGTGATATACGGAAAAGGCGAAACCAATAAACTTTACAGCGAAATTTCAGACCTTAATACAAAGGTCGAAATGTTGCAGAGTGAAAAAGTTAGAATGCAGTCTGAAATTGAAGAAAAAATGACACTTAAAAATGTCGAAGACTATGCGGAAAATGTGCTTGGATTGAAAAAACTTAATAAATCACAGATTGAATATATAAAAATTCAGAGCGAAGACGTTGTACAAATCCCTGTGGAAGAACAAAGCTTTTTCTCTAAGCTCAAGGACGCACTGCATAATATTGTGGAATATATAAGAGGCTGATTTAATATATATAATAACACAAATTGCAGCTACTGAAATAAATTATCGTAAAACAAGCGTATGAGAAACCATTAAAAATTGTGTTCTTATACAGAAGTTGTGGGGGCAGATTTTTAAAATTCTGTCCCATTTTTATTAAAAGATTAAAAAAGAAAGGAGAAAGATTGATTTATGTCAAGTTTGCCGACAGCTAAAATGAAACGCAGAACAAATAGTTTTTTGCTGATTGCAATACTCCTGCTCGCACTGGCACTTATAGTAAACCTGTTTAGAATTTCAGTAATACAGAATAAGGACTATCAGGAAAAAGCCAATCAAAATCAGTTCGGCTCAATAACTCTGTCAGCTCACAGAGGTTCAATATATGATGTGAATGAAAATGTGCTTGCCCAGAGTGCAACAGTCTTTAAAATATTTCTCGACCCTAAAGCCTATCAGGAAAATATAAAGACCTTTAACGACAGAGAAGAAAAGAAAAAGGCAAGTGCAGAGAAAAAAGGCGAAGTTTATACACCCCCTGAAAAAACTTTTGAACAGGCTTTTGAAGAATTTATGATAGCGAAACTCGGAATAACAAAGGAGGATTTGGACACGGCAATTGCCAAAAACAACAGGTATGTTATTCTGAAAAGACAGGTTGAAAAGCCTGTGGCCGATGAAATAAAGGTTTTCAAGTACACTTCCGACAGTGAAAAGGAGGGTTACAACGGCATAGGAATAAAAGTAACCTGCATAGGCATTGAAGAAGACACAAAGCGTTATTACCCATTCGGAACGCTTGCGGCATCGGTCATAGGTTTTACAAACAGTGACGGCATAGGACAATACGGACTTGAAAACCAGTATAATGAATATCTTTCGGGAATAGACGGCAGAGTAATCTCGGCACAGAATGCCCATAATGAAGAAATGCCTTACAGATATTCAAAGACATATGACCCGCAGGACGGAGATTCACTTTATCTTACACTTGACATGACGTTGCAACATTACCTTGAAAAAAGTCTTGATGAAACGGTCAAGTCGCACGGAGTAAAGGAAAGAGCTTGCGGAATAATCATGAACCCGAAAACGGGAGCTATTCTCGCAATGGCTACAAGTCCGAGTTTCGACCTGAATGACCCTTATACAATATACGATGACGACAAGAGGGCAGAAGTTGAAAGCATTGCCGATAAAGAACAGCAGAAAAAAGCTTACATAGAAGCAAGAGATATTCAGTGGAAGAACAAGGCGATTACAGAAACTTATTACCCCGGTTCTGTATTTAAAGTATTTACAAGTGCGGCGGGCTTTGAAGAAAACCTTATAGCCGATGATGACTTGTTCAATTGTACGGGGGAATACCTTGTAAACGGTGTACCGATTCACTGCTGGCACAGAAGCGGTCATGGTCCGCAGACTTTTATTGAAGCGATAACAAATTCATGTAACCCTGCATTTATGGAAATCGGTGCAAGGCTTGGGTCACATCTTTTCAGTGAATATTTCAAGGCTTTCGGACTGACTGAGAGAACAGGTATAGACCTTCCGAATGAAACGAAAAGTTTCTATGTTCCGGAGAGCAAAATGGGAGCGGTAGAACTTGCCTCAACATCTTTCGGTCAGACTTCAAAGATTACACCTATTGAAATGATAACAGGATATTCGGCTGTAATAAACGGCGGAAAGCTTTTGACACCGTACATTGTAAGCAAGGTTGTGGACAGTGACGGAAATATCGTCAAGTCAAACGGTACGGTAGTTAAAAGGCAGGT
>URWK01000029.1 GCA_900551505.1 uncultured Ruminococcus sp.
TTCTGTTTCTTTTTTTTTTTTTTTTTTTTTTTTTAAAAAAAATATTAATTATTTTATTTATTTTCTTTATTTTTTTTATTACTTTTTCTGGTTCCCCGGCTTTTTTGGGCGGTCGCCCCTGAAAATACTATGGACTTCAGAAAAATAAGAACGGTCACATTTATTACAAATCTGACCGTAAATTTTCTGAATTGATTTTTCACAAAAAAAGTTGTAATTTCTCACGGAATATTATATAATTATGTTAATGAGTGCGGGAATGGCAGGTTCGGCAGGGAGCAATAAATTGAGATACCAGTCAATCGCCTGATTTCCCCAAAGAGTACCTGCCGCAATCCCTATAGAAAGGAATGGGCCAAAAGCAAACTTTGATTCACCGCTTAAACGTTTATGTATCATTCCGCAGATTCCGGCAAGGATTATTCCGACAAATGCCGAAAAGATAATAGCCTTGTGACCTATCACAAGCCCCGATACAGCCATAAGGACAGTATCACCAAGTTCAATACCTCTGATTTTTTCGCCTGTACGTTTTTTGATTACAGCTCCCGAAACTTCACCGATAATGAAAAAAGGCACGCTTACATACAAAGCACCGCAGATTCTGTTCATAATGGTAAGGTCGTCACAGAATATCGCAGACGGTACGGCAAGCAACGCTATTAACCCAAGCAGGCGTATATCGATTTCGAGAGTGTCCCAGTCCATGAAGCCTATTACTATAAGCAGTGAGAAAAGGAATGTACTTATAATAGCTTTCGGGGTTATGTCCATCACAAGAAATATAAGCACATACGCAAATCCGTTAAGGCTTTCTACTATGGGATAACGTGGAGAAATCTTTTCACCGCAGTTACGGCATTTTCCTCTCAGAAAAAGCCAGCTGAACACGGGTATTAAATCATAAGTTTTGATTTTTGCCCCACAGGTCATGCAGTGCGAAGCTCTCTTTGTAAGAGATTCTTCATTAGGAAGTCGCAGAATTACGACATTCAGAAAACTTCCGACACAGATACCGTAAAGAAAAATAAGAGCGTAGAAAAGAACATAAAATGCGGGGTCGAGGTTCTCAATCCCCAAGATTGGACTATTCATCTGTATTTCCTCCGTTTTGTTTTTTGTACACTGTTATTTTAACATAAATTAATCAATAATACAACCAGAAGAAAATTTTTGAATGGAGGTTTCATATACTATGGCAGGTAAACCAATAGGTGAATACTTGAAAGAAAAAGGACTTATCACTCAGGAACAACTTGAAATGGTTCTTGAGAAACAGAGGGAGTCGAATGGTCAGAAACGTTTCGGTGATGTAATAGTCGAACTCGGTGTACTCAGCGAAATCAGATTTACGCAGGCTCTTGCGGGAAAATTCAATATGCAGTACGTTGACCTCGGAAATATAGAAGTTGACGAAACCGTTGTAAAGAAAATCCCTGAACCGATGGCGAAGAAACACACCATTATCGCAATAGGTACACGAGGAAGCAGACTTATAGTAGCGACAAGTGACCCGTTCGACATGAACATATTTGAAGAAGTCAAGGTTGTTACCGGTATGGACTGCCGTCCGGTACTTGCGACAAAGACCGCTATTAACAAGGCTATCGGTAAACACTACCAGATGGATAACGTTTCAGAAGTCCTCGACAGTGTTAATAAGCTTAATGCAAGCGGAATGGGTCAGCAGGAAGATGCCGATTCCGTAGAAAGAGTAGAAAATGCTCCTGTTGTAAAGCTTGCTACAACTATTGTAGAGAACTCTTACAGAGCGGACGCTACCGACATACATATCGAACCTTTCAAGACTTACACAAGAATAAGAGTCCGTGTAAACGGCGACCTTGTGGAACTCATGAATATCAGCCATGCGGTTCACAATTCACTTATCACACGTCTTAAAATCATAAGCGGTATGAATATCGCAGAAAAGCGTATCCCGCAGGACGGACGTTTCACACAGGTAGTTGACGGAACAACGCTTGATGTCCGTGTGTCTTCGCTTCCTACAGTAAACGGCGAAAAGATAGTTATCCGTATTCTTTCAACGGGACAAATCGCCTTGAGAAAGATTACCGACCTCGGCATGAGCGAATACAACTACAAGATGTTTGAAAGCATGATTAAAGTACCGCACGGCGTTGTACTCGTAACAGGCCCTACAGGTTCAGGTAAAACAACAACTCTTTATGCGGCACTCGGTGAACTCGCTAAACCGAACGTAAACGTAATTACCGTTGAAGACCCGGTCGAAAAAAATATTGACGGTATAAATCAGGTTCAGGTAAACGCCAAGGCAGGTATGACATTCGCAGCTGCTCTTCGTTCTATTCTCCGTCAGGACCCTGACATTGTAATGATAGGTGAAATGCGTGATACCGAAACAGCCGAAATCGGTATCAGAGCCGCTATTACAGGTCATATGGTGCTTTCAACACTTCATACAAACGATGCCGCTTCAACAATCACCCGTCTTGTAGACATGGGAGTAGCACCTTACATGGTAGCAACGTCACTCATCGGTGTTATCGCACAGCGTCTTGTAAAGGTTCTCTGCCCTAAGTGCAAAAAGCCACGTCTTTCGACCGATGAAGAAAACAAGCTTATGAAAATCGACAAATCACTCACAATTTACGATGCGTGCGGTTGTCCGGAATGCAACAACACAGGTTACAAGGGCAGAACCGCTATTCACGAAATCATTCACAATACTTCCGAACTCTCAACCCTTATCGCAGAGGGCGGAGGCAAGGAACAGATTGAACAGATGGCTAAACAGCACGGCACAAGGCTTCTCCGTGATAACGTTTCCGAACTCGTACAGGCAGGCGTAACATCAATTGACGAACTTGTCCGTGTAACATACGCAGTATAATTTGAAAAGGAAGGGATTTTTCACAAATGACAGTAGATATTAATAAAATTCTCAATGAAGTAAGAGTATTGGGTTGTTCCGACTTGCACTTCACATCAGAAATCGCACCGGTTGTAAGACTTAACGGTTCTTTAAGAAAGCTCAGTTCATATCCGGTTATGGACGAAGAATTTATAATGGATATAGTAGACCAGATGACCACACCTGAACAGAAAAAAAGTATCAATCAACATATAGATACAGACTTTTCGTATACGACCAAGCTCGGCTATCGTCACAGAGTTAACGTTTACCGCCAGAGAAACAAGACCGCAATTGCGATACGTCTTCTCAGAAACGATATACCGACACTTGAAGACCTGATGCTTCCGCCGATTATGGCAGACTTTGCAATGCGTCCGAGAGGACTTGTGCTTGTAACAGGCCCTACAGGTTCAGGTAAGTCAACAACACTTGCGGCAATGATAGACTATGTAAATGTAAACAGGTCAGCCCATGTAATCACAATTGAAGACCCTATAGAATACGTTCACGAACACAAGAGATGTATGGTAAACCAGAGAGAAGTCGGTCAGGACGTTCCGGACTTTGCTTCAGCCCTCAGAGCCGCTCTCCGTGAAGACCCTGACGTTATCCTCGTAGGAGAAATGCGTGACTTTGAAACAATTTCCGCAGCCGTAACCGCAGCCGAAACGGGACACCTTGTATTCTCGACACTTCATACAACTTCCGCAGCCGACACAATCAACCGTATCATTGACGTATACCCGGAACATCAGCAGGGACAGATAAGAACCCAGCTTGCGAATACACTTGTAGGCGTAATTTCGCAGACACTTTTACCGAAGAAAGACAGTTCAGGACGAGTAGCGGCACTGGAAATTCTCAACGTTATAGATTCCTGTGCGGCTATGATAAGAGATAACAAGGTTCACATGATTCCGTCAGCAATTCAGACAGGTAAACAAAGCGGTATGATGTGTCTTGACCAGGAACTCGCAAGATACGCAAGGTCGGGAATGGTCGCAGAAGCGGACGCTCTCGAAAAGTGCCACGACAAAGCGGAATTTTACAGATACTTCAACATGAAATAAGCACAAAAAGAACTCAATATGTGCATAAAATTGCCTGAAAGTTAATATATCGTGAACTACAATACATATTATGGAAATAAAAGATTGCACTTTTACTAAAAAATTAATACAAACAGACTTTTTATTGTGTGGTCTATAGAAAAAAATATCGAAAACGATTAAGTAACTATAAACCTTAGTCAAAATAAAGCACAAAAAACCGACAGACTTCTTTCCAAAACGTCAAATATAATAAAAGTGTCGATATATTGTAAAATACAATGTGCAATATTCACAAAGTTGTACTAACCGTTTCCGTTATTATAATGAAATTTATTGATTGTTAATTAAAAAGCTTGACAAACCGTTAAAGTGTTGATATAATAATAACCAAGGTAATCGAAAACAGATTAAAAATGACGTCAGATAAATCAGTTTTTGAAATCCTCTCTGAACGAAAAGAGAGGACAATCCGAAAGGATTTTTAAAAGGGAAAATAGGAGGGTTTTATTTATGAAACTTAATAAAATGAATAATAAAGTAAAGGGTTTTACACTCGTTGAACTTATCGTTGTTATCGCAATCATCGGCGTACTCGCAGCTATCCTCGTACCATCAATGATGGGTTACGTTCAGAAGGCAAAGCTCAACTCAGCTAACTCAAACGCTGACTCAGTATTCAAGGCAGCAGCTAACGCTTGTACAGAACTCGAAGTTGAAGGTAAAGTTGTTAACGGTACAATCAATTCAGCAGATACAGCTAATGCAAATGATGAATTTAAGACAAAGGTTAAGGCAGCTTTAAGCTTTAAGAGTTCAGCAATCTGGTCAGTAAAGGTTGACAACGGTCAGCCAAAGGCAGCTGCATATGCAGAATCTGCAACAGATAAGTATGTTGGTGCTAATCCGACACAGGTTACAATGGATGACATCAACGGCAAGAACGGTAAGACAGCTATCGGCGTAGGTACAGCAGGTCTTGCAAAGGCTCTTGAAATTGGTGAAAGCAAAACATCATCATCTAAATAATTTATCTAACGGACTACATAATAACTGAATAAATTAACATCCCGCAAATCTTCTGGTTTGCGGGACGTTTTTTTTTATTCTCTGTAGTCGCCTCTGTCGGTTACTATCTGATAACCTGCACTTTGCACACGTCTTTCCAGACAACCTTTACATTCGCCGGCTTCCTCGCCGGTACAGATTTTGTCATCATAGATTAAATAAAGCTTCCTGAAACGCACAGGCGAAAGGTTTGGCATAACGACATTTGCCCCGGCTTTTAAGCCGAGTTCACGCCCCTGTGGGTGAATTGTCCCGAGGGCTGTTGTGGCAGGTATCAGGGCATGAGGTAAAATAATCCTTGTGAGAGCGACCATTAAGAGAGTATCACGCAAAGTGCCTTTTTCCTTATCCCTGAATATTGTGTCACCTTGTGGAATGAAAGGGCCTATTCCCACCATGTGCGGACGGAAATTTTTTATAAAGAGTAAATCATTTGCGAGGTTCTCCGAAGTCTGATAAGGCGACCCCACCATAAAGCCCGCACCTGTCTGGAAACCGATTTCCTTTAAATCTCTCAGGCAACGCATACGGTTATCAAATGACATCGAAGACGGGTGAAGTTTTTCGTAATGGGATTTAGTAGCAGTTTCATGCCTTAATAAGTATCTTTCAGCACCGGCATTGAAAAATTCCGAGTAAGTTTCACGGCTTTTTTCGCCTATGGAAAGAGTAACCGCAACATCGGGGAATTTTTTCTTTATGGCTCTCACGATTTCGCAAATATGTTCATCGGTATAGAAATTGTCTTCACCGCTCTGGAGTACGAAAGTTCTGAATCCCAGGGCGTAGCCGTTTTCGCAACATTCGAGAATTTCCCCGTCCGTAAGTCTGTATCGCTCAATATTTTTGTTACAGCATTGCAGACCGCAGTAATAGCAATTGTTTTTGCAGTAGTTGGAAAATTCTATAAGTCCTCTTACAAAGACTTCACGACCGTAATTTTCAATTCTGATTTTGTCGGCAACAGAGAAAATATAATTGTCGGTTTCACTGTCGGAATTTTCTATAATACAGGTAATTGTTTCGGCGGTAAAATCCTTGTTGTCGATGAAATTCTTAATCATATCATTCATAAAGTTTACTTCCTTTGAAAAATTATTTACTTGCGAACATACGGTATTTGACTTCACGGTGCGAGTACACGCTCATCACAAGCCCTATTGAAATATACATACTCATCATGGCAGTACCGCCCGCACTTAAGAACGGCAACGGAATACCGATAACGGGCATTACTCCGAGAACCATTCCTATATTCATGAAGCAGTGTGTGAAAATCATTGCGAAAGTCCCTGTACAAATCATCTTGCCCAAATCATCTTTAGCAATCTTGCTGTCGAAGAGAATTTTAAGGCATATGAATGTAAGTAACAATACAACCGCTATTGCCCCCACGAACCCGAAAGCTTCCCCGATATACGAAAGTATAAAGTCATTGTGAACTTCAGGAACATTAGTGAAATCTTTCCCGAAAAGCCCTTTTCCGAAGAGTTGCCCCGAACCGAGAGCGATTTTACCTCTGTTCTGTTGCAATTCTATACCTTGGGGGTCTGAACCGGGGTGGATAAGGATTAAAATTCTGTTTCGGTGGACGGGCTTGAGAACATAGTACCAAGAGAATATTCCCACAGGTACGGCAACGATTATCCCAAGCAGAATATACCATATCGAAATCCCTGCTATAAAGAGCATTGCAAGCGTCATAGTGATAAATACCAAAGCCGTACCGTGGTCGCCCTGCTTAACTATGAGAAGTGTCGGGATACCTGCGTGAATTGCGAGCAGAAGAATATTTACAGGTTTGTTCATGGTGTCACGGACTTTAGAGAGATGTAAGGAAAATGTCAGCAGGAACGCAAGCTTGAGTATTTCGGACGGTTGGAGTGAGAAAGAACCGATTTTCAACCAAGCCCTGTCATCCGCTCCGTCACGCCCGAATCCCAGGGACGTAAATGTCAGTATTACAAGTGCAAGGGCTACGGGAGCATACAGAAACCACAGTTTCGCAAGTTTCCGATAGTCAATTGCCGAAAGTATAAGACAGCTTGCGAAACCGATAGTCATAGCAATAAGTTGTGTCTGATAGTAGCTTGCCCCGACAGTCGGGGAAATTTCGTTTACATATATGGAGTAGAGCAGGATAACGCTGAAACCTGCACAGAGCGTGACGGCGAACAGCAAAAGTTTATCCATCTTGCGAAAGTACTCCGAGATACCTTTTAATATAGTTTTCATTAAGCACCAGCCTTTTTAATATTTTAAAATTATAGGTGGAAACGTTTGGTCAGTTCAGATTTTATAGTGTTCCACTCAAATATGAACAGTCCCGAAATACATATAAGACTTACCGCAACACAGATTAAGGAAATGTACCTTATGTGAACCCACCCGAAAATTACGAACAGCACGGGGACTATTCCGAGAAACCCGTTTAAGAATATATAAAATACAATATCTTCCGAGTAGATTTTTAAAGTTACCGCAATCACAGCAATTGCAATTATTGCAGAGGTAAAAACACTTGGGACTACATAGTCAAGCGACCAGCCGTGCCAGCCTGTAAGCTTGTCCCAGATGACCGCTAAAATTGAAATAACGATAACCTGATAGAGAATAGTTTTCGGAATATTGTTTCTCTTTTTGAGGACTATTCCGAACAACAGCCAGAAACACGCCGTTCCGCCAAGTACGAACAGCGACCAGAAAGAATTGTGCGGAAGAAGAATATTCAGAATGACACAAATAATATCGCCTGCAATCCCCGCAAACAACAGCAATTTAAAAAGCATACTGAACTGATGAGCGACAGTTGGCACGAATGGGAAGATTTCTTCGGTTTTTCCGTCAATATCGGTGAGATTATTATTACAGAGAGGACATTTGGAGTCTTCGCCGGTGTAATTTATTTTACATTTGTCGCAATATTTCATATATCTTCCTCCTTTTCGAGCGGATAAATGCGGTTTGTCGATACGGTAACATTAATTCCCATAGAGGTCAGAGTGCGGAAGAAATTCTTTTCTACTTCGGTTGACTCGAAAGCGGAAGTGAAGCTTATAGTCATGTTATCCTTGAAAGAACACATACAAATCTGTGTCTTTTCGGTGCTTACGAATACATCGAACAACCTTATATACGGGAAAAATTCTTCAGGCATGGAAACTTTGCCGATATTTGAGAGAGAAACGGTGTGTTTTCTGCTGTTAATCTTGCCTGCGATACCGAGTACAAAATTTTTGAAAGGGAGCGGGGCAATTCTTGCGAACGGATTTTTTTCCACCTTGATGAAAGAGTTCATAATCTTAGTTAAGTTTTCTTTGGTAAGCTGTTCTCTGAAAGATTCTGCCACAGATTCCATAACATCTTCAAGCCTGCCTGAATTATTATAGAAACAGTAACCGACTTCGATAGTGCAGAAAAAATTTCTTGCGGACTGGGAGTCAAAGTAATTCCGGAGATTTACGGGAACGGTTACTACAACAGGGCGGTGTTTCTGTTTAAGCGGGACTTCGTTATTTACCGCACACAAGAGGATTGAGCAAAGCAGAACCGTAACAGTAACGCCGTAAGATTTTGCACAGGCAATAACACTTTTCACACTCATAACGCCTTCGGTAACTCTTATACGGCCTTCGGGAAGCTTTATGCCTTTAAGCTGGTAAATTTTATTATTGACAGGTTTCATCCTGGAAGGCTTAGTATAATACTTCTGGAAACTGTCTTCGGCACGCTGACTAAGTGAAGCATCGTAATTTATATTCGGACGGTCGGGAAACTTGTCGGGATAGAGGATTATAAGATAATTCCTTACAAGGCTTCTGAGAAAATTCAAAGCCCCCGTTCCATCGGTAAGAGCATGATAAACTTCAACATTTATACGTTTTTTATAGTATGTGACTTCAAAGAGTAATGTATGTTTATTTGCATCATATTTCTGACTGCAAGGATATTCATATTCCTGACGTACAACGGGTTTAAGATTGCTTTCCCTAAGATAATGCCAGAAAAAACCTGCCCTGAGAACACAGCGGTATAGCGGAAACTGGGTAAGGTTCTTGTCAAGTGCCTTTTGCAGAATATCGGGTTTGATTTCTTCGGTCAGTTCGCAAGCGAAACGGAATACTTTAGTATCACGTTTATTGCTGATAGAGGGAAAAACTTTGCCTGCGTTGTCAAGCTTTTTCCAGTGAGAATTGTTTTTGTTTATGAAATGGAATGTCATTTTTTCACCTGCTATCTTAGATTAAGCATTATTTTCCACATGGAGAAATTCATTGATTTTGTCATAGAGTTCACCTACAACAGGAAATTTCAGAGGCAAAGATATAAAACCGTGAAGAGCATCGGGAATACGGAAGATTTCAACATTATTTCCGAATTGGCGGAGTTTTTCGCCGTAAGCTTCGCCCTCATCACGCAAGGGGTCATATTCGGCAGTTACGATAAGCGTGTCGGGCTGGTTTGTAGGGTTTTCGGCAAGCAGTGGGGCAAAGTAAGGGCTTTTCCGGTCTTCCCCACAGGAAACATACATATCAAGGTAGTCACACACTCTTTTTGAAGTGAGCAGGTAATCTGTTCCGTTATCACGAATTGACTGAAACGGAGAATTTTCATCATGACAATAGTAAGTGGACGGATATATAAGAATTTGTCTTTTCGGGATAATGGCATTTTTATCTTTCGACATGAGAGATACCGCCGCCGCAAGATTTCCGCCCGCAGAATCACCGATTAAAGTTACTTCTTCGGGTTTTACGCTGAAAAGGTACGGATGATTCAGGATTTCCTGAGTTACACAATAGCAGTCTTCAACAGCAGTCGGGAACTTATGCTCAGGTGCAAGTCTGTAATCGACTGAAACAACGATATTTTTAGTAATTACAGCCATATTCGCACAAACTCTTGTGTAACTGTCGATATTGCCCGTTACCCAACCGCCTCCGTGAAAGAATATGAGTACCGGAAAATGTCCGTCAATATCCGGTTTAAAAATTCTTACCGGAATTTCGTAATCGCCGTTTTCGATTACATGGTCGAACGAAACATAAGGAGCTTTCGGCGGAGTAGAGCCTACAACGGTTTTGACCTTACGCACGAATTCGTAATTTTCTTTAACGTTCAAATCAGGGTATGAAAGGGCTTTCAGGGTCGCTTTCATGAATTTATTTATAGCCATTAAAATTTGCCTCCTGTTTTTTTTATAATTATACTATATATATATTGCTTTTTCAACTAAAAGGACTGTCAGCAGATTTCGGGGGGTTATCCGGAAAAATGTGGTATTGAAAGAAGCAAAGGGGATTTGGAAGTTCTGGTTTTGTTCAGGGAAGTCTGATGGTGCGGGAAGTGGTGTGGGGGGGGGGGGGGGGCGGGCGCGGGGGGGGGGGCCCCCCACCCCAAAAAAAACAAAACAAAAAAAAAAAAAAAAATAAAAAATTTAATTAA
>URWK01000030.1 GCA_900551505.1 uncultured Ruminococcus sp.
ACCTGACACACCCCCCTCAATATTTAAAATACAACTAAAAAACATATAAATATTTAATTCACCAATCTTTTTTTTGGTGGGGGGGGGGGGGGGGGCGGCGGGCGGGGCCCCCCCCCCCCCCCCCCCCCGAAACGTCCCGTTATCAGAAAACCTGCCGTCTGAAAAGTCAACGACAGGTCTTCAATCAGTATTATAAAGTAATTATTCTGCTATTTCCTTAACCGCCTTAACGCATCTTGCACAAAGTGTCGGATGTTCGTGGTCATGACCTACTGTTTCCGAATAGCTCCAGCATCTTTCGCACTTTTCACCGCTTGCCTTTGTAACTTCAACGGCAATTTCTGTTCCGTCAGCCTTTTCTACTGCGACATCTGAAACAATGAAAATTGCAGGAAGTTCATTTTCGAGTGCCTTAACCTGCTCATATTCCGCATTGCACTTCAATGTAACCTTTGCTTCAAGTGACTTTCCGATAAGCTTTTCATTTCTCTTTTCTTCGAGTGCGAGGTTTGCTTTTTCACGCAATGAGTAGATAAGTTCCCACTTAGCCTTAAATTCGTCTGAGAATGTAAGTGCAGACTTTTCAGGCATATCATTGAGGAAAATGCTTTCTGTATTGTCTGAAGACTTGTGAGGCATATACTTCCAGATTTCTTCCGCTGTGTATGAGATAATCGGTGCAAGAAGCTTCGATACCGCATCAAGTATTCTGTACATTGCGGTCTGGGCACTGCGTCTTGCAAGTGACTTTTCAGGTTCGCAGTAAAGTCTGTCCTTGATTATGTCGAGGTAGAAGTTTGACATTTCAACTACACAGAATGACCTTACATTGTGGAATACAACATGGAAGTCAAATGCATCATATCCCGCCTTTACGGAATCAATGAGTTCATCAAGCTTCATCAATGCCCACTTGTCAAGTTCCTGCAACTGTTCATCTGAAACCATATCTGTGTCAGGATTGAAACCGCTTCCGTTTGAAAGGTTTCCGAGAATGTACCTTGCGGTATTTCTGATTTTCTTGTAAGCATCAGAAAGCTGTGAAAGAATCTTGTCAGAAATTCTGATGTCTGAATGATAGTCGGAATAAGCTACCCAAAGTCTGAGAATATCCGCACCGTACTTGTTTATGATTTCCTGCGGAGCGATACCGTTTCCGGCTGACTTGTGCATAGCCTTTCCTTCGCCGTCAACTACCCAGCCGTGTGTACAAACTGTCTTGTAAGGAGCTGTTCCTCTGTACACAACAGATGTAAGTAATGAAGACTGAAACCAGCCTCTGTACTGGTCTGCTCCTTCAAGGTAAAGGTCGGCAGGAGCTCTCAGGCAATCATATTCGTCCATTACGGAAGTATGTGAAACACCGCTGTCAAACCATACATCCATTATATCGTGTTCTTTCTCAAATTCACTGCAACCGCATTCACACTTTACACTTGCAGGAATAAATTCGCTTGCTTCCTTTGTGTACCAGGCATCTGAACCTTCTCTTCTGAAAAGGTCTGAAATAGCCTTGATGGTTTCGTCAGTGATAATCGGCTTATGGCAATCCTTGCAGTATACAACAGGAATCGGAACGCCCCAGGTTCTCTGTCTTGAGATACACCAGTCACTTCTGTCCCTTACCATTCCTTCAATCCTGCCTTCGCCCCATTCAGGAATCCACTTTACATTGTGGATAGCTTCGACAGCCTTGTCCTTGAAGCCGTTGACTGAACAGAACCACTGTTCTGTTGCTCTGTAAATGATAGGGCTTTTACATCTCCAGCAATGCGGATACTGGTGTTCGATATTTTCACTTGCGAGAAGTGCATGAACTTCTTCGAGTTTCTTCGCAATAGCCTTGTTTGCTTCGTTTGTGTCCAGACCTTCAAATTCTCCTGCCTCTGCGGTTTGTTTACCCTTACTGTCAACGCATACGAGAATACCTATATCATCATAATTCTTGCATACTTCAAAGTCTTCCACACCATAGCCCGGAGCTGTATGTACACAACCCGTACCGCTTTCAAGTGTTACATGGTCGCCTACAATAACAGGTGACGGTCTGTCATAAAGAGGGTGCTTCGTCTGAATGTGTTCAAGGTCTTTGCCCCAGAATGAGCCGATTGTTTCATAGTCTTCAATTCCTGCCGATTTCATGGTAGGCTTTACGAGTTCGAGAGCCATTACATAATATTCGCCGTTTGCCTTTACAAGTGTATATTCATATGCAGGGCCTACGCAGATTGCAAGGTTGCCCGGAATTGTCCAGGTTGTTGTTGTCCAGATTACAAAGTATACTTTTGAAATGTCAACGCCGAGTTCGGAAAATACGCCCTTATCATCTGTAACATTAAACTTTACATAGATTGACTTACAAGGGTCGTTTGAATACTCAATTTCTGCTTCTGCAAGGGCTGTATTACAATCAGGACACCAGTAAACCGGTTTAAGTCCCTTGTACATATAACCGTCCTTTGCCATCTTCCCGAAAACTTCAACCTGTCTTGCTTCGTACTCCGGTCTGAGTGTAAGGTAAGGTCTTTCATAATCGCCCCAACAGCCAATTCTCTTGAACTGTGCCATCTGGTTCTTAACGTGTGTAAGAGCAAATTCTTTACAATGTTTTCTGAGTTCGATAGCAGGGATTGCACCGTCCTTCACTCCTATAGCCTTCATTGCCTTGAGTTCAATCGGAAGTCCGTGAGTATCCCAGCCCGGAATATACGGAGCAGAGAAACCGCTCATGTTCTTGTACTTTATGATAAAGTCCTTGAGTGACTTGTTAAGTGCTGTTCCAAGGTGGATTTCGCCGTTCGCATACGGAGGGCCGTCATGGAGAACATATAACGGTTTTCCGTTATTTCTTTCCACCATCTTGTAATACATTCTGCTCTTTTCCCACATATCAAGAGTTTCAGGCTCTCTCTTAGGCAAGTTTCCTCTCATCGGGAATTCCGTTGAGGGAAGATTCAAAGTCTTGTTATAGTCCATTTGCTTTACTACTCCCTTATATATTTAAAAATTGCTTATTCAAATACAGGCTGATTATGCTGTTGAGTTGTATTATTGTCTTCTTCCTCGTCCTCGTATTCATATTCTTCGTCATCGTCTTCTTCTGTTTCCGGAATTGAATTAATCAGGGCAAGGTGACTTTTATATAGTTCAAACATCTGGTGTTTGAAGTCTGTAACAGCCTGTCTTGTTTCGTCATAAACGGCTTTTTCCTGTGCTGCTTTCTGTTTCAGGTCGCCTACAAGTTCATCAGCTTTCTTATTTGCATCTGCAATAATGTCATCTGACTGAGCGTGAGCTTCCGCAACAATGGCATTAGCCTTTTCATTAGCTGAATTTACAATTCTGTGTGCTTCTTTCTGGGCACTGAAAAGAGCATCTTTCAATGCGTCCTCGTCTTCTCTGAATTTACTGATTTCTGTGGCAAGCACCTGCAATTTTTCTTCAGTCTGCATCTTTTCTCTCTGGGCTGTATCGAGCCTTGCAATAGCATCATCACGTTCTTTTCTGAGCTGTATGCATACATTCTGAAGCTGTGAATATGATGAAGCAACAGTTTTCAGATATTCATCCACTTCATCAGGAGTATAGCCTGATTTTACCTTTTCAAAACGCTTGCTGGTTATATCTTTTGCATTCATTAATCCAAGTCACCTCATAAACTCTTTAATTAATTGTATTTCCTTATTGTAATTCTGATTTTGCCTTTTTTTGAAATTCCGCCTGTTTCTGCAAGTATGAACTTCCCGAAACCACGCATTGAAAATTTATCGCCGACATTTATATCGGCAGAGGGCGAATACTGTTTTATGCCATTGATTTCCACGCCGTTTTCCTTAATCAGCTTAATAACCTTTTCTCTGCTTGTGCTAACCGCTGTACTCAGAACGGAATCTGCTCTCAGTGATGCAACTGTTCCCGATATATCCGTGAAATTTCTTTCAACCTTTATATCGAAGCTGTCATCTTCCGAAACTCTGACACCTGCCGAACCGATTTTTCTTATCTCGGAAAGAATAAGCGGTTTGACCGTGTCCATTACAACTATTTTTGTAATTCCGTCACTCACGCAGATATCCCCGATTGTTTCACGCTTTATATTAAGAGCCATGAGCGAACCGAGAAAATCTCTGTGCGAAAGCTTGTCAGCAGAACGGTATCTGAATTCTATACATGAAAACGGTAACTTAATCGTTTCAGTTGAATCCCATTCGCTGTGTATACAGAGAATCTTTCTTTCTGCGTCACTGTATCCGCCATCAAAAAAATAGTTGTCCGAGGATAAATTTCTGAGTTCGATATTTGCTTCTGCCTGCTCCTGTTCATTCAGAAACATGGTAAATTCGGGCTGTCCCGTCTTTTCGGAAAGCCTTATCATATCTTTAATTCTCGGTTTCAGAAAATTTTCCGTCAAATCATTACTCCGTTGTTTTCAAGCTCGCCTACAAGGTCTTCGCCTACAAAACCTACATTGTAAGGAGTGATGATATATGTCAGATTCGCAACAGGTTTAAGGCTTCCGCCGTTCGCATATGCCACGCCTACAAGGAAATCTATAATTCTTCTCTTGTTATCGGCTGTAGCCGATTCGAGATTGAGAACAACTGTTTTCTTTGCGATAAGGTGGTCTGCAATCTGCTTTGCGTCTGTGAAAACTTCCGGCTTTACGAGTACAACCTGAAGCTGTGCCGTAGTGGATATATTTACAAAGTTCGGTCTGTCTTCATCCTGCTGTCCCATGTTGGCTCTTGAAGCACCCGACTTTGAAGAACTGCGGGAAGAATATGAAGATGACGAAGCAGATGATGAAGTTGTTGATGTCGGTGAAGATGATGACGGTCTTGAAGTATAAGTCGGTCTTTCATCCTGTTCGTCATCATCATCGTCCGGTTCCGGTTTTTTAGGTGATGTGCTTACCGGTGTTTCATCAGCCTCATCATCGACCGGTACGAAAAAATTTTTAATGTTATCAATAAAGCTCATAATAATAATCTCCGTTTCTCCACACATAAAAACACTTATATATTTTCCCTTGCTGTGTGTGGGACAGCAATATCAGATTTTTTTATTTTAAGGAATAATTCCTTGCTCCGAAAAGTGCCGTTCCTATACGGACAAGATTTGAACCGTGCTTTATCGCAAGTTCATAATCACCCGACATTCCCATCGAAAGAATATCCATATCAACATTATCTATGTTTTTATCCCTTATGTCAAGATAAAGTTCATGCATTTCCGCAAGAAATTTTTCCCCGCTGTTTACAGGCGGGATTGTCATAAGACCTTTTATTCTGACATTCGGCAATGCGGAAACATTTTCTATAAGCTCTGTGAGCTGTTTTGCGGATATACCGCTTTTTGAGTCTTCTCCGCCTATGTTGATTTCGATTAAAACATTCTGTATTTTGTTAATCTTCATCGCATGACGGTTTATTTCTTCCGCAAGTTTCAGGCTGTCAACCGACTGTATCAGGGATATACTGTCTATAATATATTTTACCTTGTTCGACTGAAGATGCCCTATAATGTGAACTTCGGCATTTTCTCTGTAGAGTTCTTTTTTTGAAAGATATTCCTGTACACGATTTTCACCGAGCAGGTTTATTCCGCATTCATCAATTGCATAATTGACCGCATCGGCAGGCACTGTTTTTGTAACTGCCATAAGTCTTATTTCTTCATCAGGCTTTCTGTATTTTGCCTTTGCTTCGCCTATGTTGTAAGCAATTCTTTTATAGTTCTCTGCTATGTAAGAAAAATCCATCATTCAACACCTTCTGTAATAACATCGTCATAAAGTTGCAGGTAATCAGTGTCACTTCTTATCTTTGAAATAACAAAGTTATCACCTTCGTATATGACATCTATTTTTCTGAATACTACTCTTTCTCCAAGCTTTACAAATACCCCTCGTTGTCTTACGCTTTCCTTGGTGACGACTTTTTTGCCTTCACTGTCCAGAACGTTGTTACCTGCTTCATTGGTAACTTCCGTTTCTATATCTTCGTCCTGAAAACGTATAGCGGAACGTGGGATTTTTATTCCCTCATAAGTCTGTTTTACTGCTTCGACCTTTTCCACACGGTTCGCCACGAAATCTTCCGTAAGCTTACTGCATGAAAGGGTTATTACAGTTTCCTGCGGGTTTTCAGTATCTCTTACTTCCCCGACTGTTGCGGGGAGCGAAATACCTGAAGACTCAAAGTTAAGTGTTATCTCATCACCCTCTGCAAACATCTTCTGCGAGTTATCAATAACACCCACCATATTCCATTCATAGCCCATGACAAATTTACCTATTGTGCCGTCAGTATTTCCGCTGTTGTTACTTACCGCCTTAATCTGTTCGGGTGTAAGGGAATCTATTACTGACGGGGTAAGGGTTGATTCATAACCATCGACCTTACTTACAAAATAGGCTGACTTTGAGGAATATATTACATCTTTAGGTTCTTGTGCCTGCTTTTCAAGCTGTGAAATTTCACTTTCCAGTTCTGCGATTCTCTGATTGAATGTAGTATCTTCGCCTGTAATCATCTGCATTGTGCTGAGAAGTACAAGCAACTGATTTTTGTCGTCCTGTATTTCCGAAATGTTTTTAAATTCCTTGTTGTATGCAATATTTCTGTATCGCTCAGAAATAAGGCTTGAAAGGAATGTAGGTTGTGCAACTTCGGCAGTACCCGGATTCTGAATTTTACGGAGTATTTCGAGCTGGTTTCTTTTCTGTTCAAGTTTCTGCCAGATTTCAATATCTTCTTCCGTATTATAAATTTTAGCTATTTCAGAATTTTTTCCGACCTTACCGCCGTCACTTACCGAATATCTGACTGCCCCATTGTTATCATAGTTTATAACCTGCTCATCTCTGACATAGACCGCATTGAAGCTTGACTTGTCCGCAACTGTGGAAAGTACAGCCGTTTCGGTCTTGTAACTGTTGTCAATCAGATGATAAGCGGCGTTGGCTATCGTCAATACAAGAAATACCGCAAGGAGAGCAACAAGCACTCTGATTAAGTTGACATTCATTGGCTGTCCACCTGAATTTTAGTCCCTGTCAGATGAATCGAGAATAGCAACCGGCTTTGTCGGAACGATTGTAGAAATGGCGTGCTTATATACAAGGTTCTGCTTTCCGTCACAGTCAAGGATTACAACATAACTGTCAAAACCCTTTACCATACCCTTGAACTGAAATCCGTTGGTAAGGAATACTGTTACAGGTATCTTGTCCTTTCTTGACTGATTTAAGAATACGTCCTGCAAATTAATAGACTTGTTCATTTTTAAATTCTCCGTTCTCTGTTTTAGATTTATTTTTAGCTGTCAGGAAAATTTTATTGTTCTGACTTGTATAAATAATCACTTTCAGCGACAGAAAAAGGATTTTTCACGCTGAAAGAGTATACTTACATTTTATTATATCACAATATTTTTGAATTGGCTATAACTTTTTCGTATTTTTCAAGAATTTTTTCTTTATCATCGTCTTTTTCAAGCATTATCCAGTGTATTCTGTTGTCACGCCTGAACCATGTAAGTTGTCTTTTGGCGTAATTGCGTGTGTATTGTTTAAGTTTCTAAAAAAATTCAGTTTTTTCGGCCTTGCCTTCAAAATAGGGTAAATTTTCTTTTTTGCCTTTGGTTTGGGTGGGGTTTTTCAGCCCTTCGGTGCTGAAAACCGCCTCGGCTTCTTCCAGTAAGCCGTTTTCAAGCATAATGTCTACTCTCCTGTCAATACGGTCATAAAGGTCTTTTCTGTCTGAAAAATTCAGACCAACCATTATAAATTTATAAGGGCTTGGCGTTTCACAACTTTTCTTTTTAAGGTCACTCAGCTTCTGTCCTGTAGTTTCATACACTTCCAAAGCTCTTATAATTCTCGTAAGGTTGTTTTCATGCAAGGTATCGGCGGTTTCCTTATCAACTTCCCTTAACCTCTCAAGCAAAACGGCATTGCCCTTTTCCCGTGCTTCTTTTCTGAGCAGTTCCCTGTATTCCGGAACGGTTTTTATTTCTTCAAACTGTATATTGTCAACCAGTGAGGAAATATATAATCCCGTTCCCCCTGCCACTATCGGCAATTTCCCTCTCTGAATGATTTCCGCAATTTTTTCATTCGCAAGCCTTACATATTCCGCAACACTGAAATCTGCGTCACATTCCAGAAAGTCCATAAGATGATGCGGTATTCCCTGTTTTTCTTCCTCTGTGGGCTTGGCTGTGGCAATATCCATACCCTTGTAAATCTGCATAGAGTCCGCCGAAATAATTTCCCCGTCATATCTCCCGGCAAGTTCTACGGCAAGTGCGGTTTTTCCCGATGCGGTAGGTCCTGCAATTACAAGTACAGTCGGTTTTTTATCCATATCTTTCTCCCTATATCCTCTTAAACTGTTTTTCAATATCTTTCTTAGTCAACACAAATACTATCGGTCTGCCGTGCGGACAATGGCGGATTTCAGGATTGTTCCAGATGTCTTCCGCAAGCTTCTGTAATTCCTGAATACTTGTCTTATCATTCGCCCTTATTGAAGACTTGCAGGCGAGGGAATGAAACATATCGTCAATAATGTGCGTCTGCGGATTGATTTTGTGATTATATATGTTCTCTGCGATTTCGGGAATGATTTCGTCCATGTTGCAGGATTTGAGAAAAACCGGTATCGCCTTTGCGGAAACATATGGCTTCTTTGAAAAGTCAAGTTCAAATCCCATATTCTTTAAAAGTTCCGTATTTTCATAAAGTGCCTGAAATTCTTCTTCCGAAACAAGCACACTGCTTACGTCCATTACAAGCTGACTTTCCGGTGCAATCTGATTGTTTTTAAGTTTCTCGTAATTGATACGTTCGTGACCTGCGTGCTTGTCCATTATGATAAAGTTTTCTCCTGATTCCGCAAGTATATAATTCTTGAAAAGTTCCCCTATAACTTTTACAGGCTCTGAATCCAAATCGGAAATCAGCTTTTCTTCAACCTGCTCCGGTTCTGTTTTTCTATCTTCCTCAACCGATTTCATAAGGCTGTTGCTTTTTATATACATATAAGGCTGTTCGTTAAAATCATAGTCGGGCAGTTGCTCAAGCCTTTCAGCTATTGTTTTTTCTTTTTCAGGTTCTTTTAAGGGTGGCTTTTCTTCCGTTTTCTCTTCGTGTGCCGGCTTTTGCAATGGTATTGTCTGTTGTTCGGTTGCCGGGGCATATTGCTTGACACTCTTTAACGGTACATTCTTTTCATCTATCCCAAATTCGTATATAAGGTTATTCTGCATAAGAGTATTCTTTGTCGCAAAGTATATTGCATTGAATATTGACCTTTCATCGGAAAATCTTACTTCTGCTTTTGTGGGGTGAACATTTACATCTACAGTTTCGGGTGGAATTTCCAGATTAAGCACACAGCAAGGAAAACGTCCTACGGTTACAAGTCCTTTATATGCTTCTTCAAGAGCCGTTGAACAAAGCTGAGATTTTATATAGCGTCCGTTGATAAAGAAATTCTGATATTTACGGTTTCCCTTTGAGAACAGAGGCTTTATAACATAACCGCTTACCTTTATTCTGTTTTCATGGGTATAATCTGTTTCAAGCATATCATATGCAATCTCTTTCCCATAGATTGAATAAATTGCGGAATACAGGCTTCCGTCACCTGATGAATAAAACGCCTGGCAATTGTCCCTCAGAAAATGGAATTCTATTTCAGGATGAGAAAGAGCCATTTTTTGTATAACATTAGTTATCGCATTACCCTCTGTAACGTCTTTTTTCAGAAATTTCTGTCTTGCAGGAACGTTATAGAACAGATTTTTGACAATCATTGTTGTTCCGTTATAGCAACCTGTTTCTTCTGTCAATACTTCTTCTCCGCCCTCTATGACGTAATGTATACCGTATTCTTGCGATTCTCTTTTGGTGAATACCTCCACTTTTGAAACCGCACATATCGATGCAAGTGCCTCTCCTCTGAACCCGAGTGTAAGTATCTTGTCAAGGTCTTCTTTTCCGTTTATCTTGCTTGTGGCGTGGCGTTTGAAGGCTGTCGGAATATCTTCTTCCGCAATACCTTTTCCATTGTCCCTCACAAGTATTAATGTAACTCCGCCGTTTTTAATCTCCACGGAAATTCTTGTTGCTCCTGCATCTATGGAATTTTCGACAAGTTCCTTCACCACTGACGCAGGTCGTTCAACGACTTCTCCGGCGGCTATAAGTTCACTGATTTCCTTATCAAGTACTTTTATCTCCATTTTTATCTTCACTCCCTCTTATTCCTAATAGCAACCTGAATTTTTTACTTTTTTCCGGGGGGGGGGGGGGGGCGGGGGGGGGGGGGGGGGGGGCCCGCCCGCGAGGGGATGATAGAAGAAAAAAGAGTAAAAGATAGAAAACA
>URWK01000031.1 GCA_900551505.1 uncultured Ruminococcus sp.
TTTTTTTTTATTTTATTTACTTTATTTGTGGCGTGCTTATTTTTTCTTTATTTTGCCGGCACCCCCCGCCCCGCCCCAAGTTCTGCCGCAGATTAAGGCATCTTATAGAGTTTTTCGTCACGCAGGAGAGCCTGTGCAATATTATCGAGTTCGTCAACGGCTATTTTTTCGTTATCGTAATAGCCGAGAATCACATTGTTTGATGCCACAATGCAGGCCTTTTGTTTCCCGAAACTTCCTTCGACAGTCAGCGACTCAACCGTATTTAAATTTACAAGTCCTTTTCCGGTTTGTGAGAGAATAAACATTTACAAAACAATTCCTTTCAAAGTATTATGCGAATATTTTATCTGAATTTCAAGTCGTTTATCAGGTCATGTCGAGTTTGCTTTTTCTGTCCGCCTTTGAAAACCAATTCATTTCCTTTGCTTCCTGTGAACTGAAACGCAACTCACCGTTTACATAAAGGTCATTTTCTCTCCATTCAAGGTTGAGATTATCTGATGTACCTCTTACGTTATAGCAGATTTTACTGTAGCCTGTGTTTTCAAACTTTATGAACATATAGTCAATATCACGGTCATTCGGTTCAACGTAGATTTTTGTACTTCCCGTGGAGCTGTCTTCAGTGTCAACCACATAGCAACGATATTCCGAAGTCGGTGAAACAACTTTCTGTACAATGGTATCGTGGGTTGTGGAATTGAAAAGCGTTGTAAGTATGAAGTATGCCAATGCCCCGAGAATGTAAAAAAGAAGTATTATTACTCCCAGCACCGTTTTAGGTCCTTCCTTTATGCCGTTTATAAAGAACATTGATACGACAACTACTGTCGGAGGTATGATGAGAAGCCAGTTGCCGAAATTCAGTACTATCACCGGTAAAAGACAGAATGCCATAAGTACCGACACAAAACAGGTATAAAATTGTTTCCTCGAATAAATCATTATTGTTTCGATAAGAAGCGAAAATACTACTATAAACCCTAAAAACATAGGCTTGTCAAGAATCCTGATGTCATAAAACAAAGACATATATGCAAGGACTGCGACAAGTCCAAGATATAAAGTGCTGAAAAGTGACGCAACACGTTTTGTTACACTGCTGTCAAAAAAATCTTTCATAGGAAAGCCCCTTTCTGTTTGTTTATAAATCTGTATAGCACTTTAATTATATCATCAAAACATTAAAGATACAAGAGGAATTTACAACAATTTTTAATACATTACAGCAAACGGGATGTTACGCAAAACGTCTGTTAATTGCGTGATTTACAGACATAAGGCGACCCGACCGTGATTCACGGTCGGGTCGCCTTAAATCAGTTCATTATGTTCTGTTTGAGAAGAAGGGCATCATATACCGAAATTTTATTGTCCCTGTCCATATCCGAAGCTTTCAGCATTATAAGCGACTGCTTTTCAGAGCCAAGCACAAGCTTTGAAAGATAATTCAAATCCTTGTTGTCCGAAATTCCGTCACCGCTTGTATCGCCGTAAACTATCGCCGTAAGTGTCTGCAAAGTTGCTCCGTTATACATAAGCTTTATGAGCGAACCCGTTCCCACATACTGTGAAGCTGAAAGTTCCGTATTCTGCGGGGTGAAGATGTGGATATTTTCCTTTTCATTTATGTTGCTGATAACCTTTTGTGAAGCCGTTCCCGTGTAAACTCCCCAGAGAAGATTTTTATCATAATCTATACTGTAGAGGCTTGAAGTAATCTTTGTAACACTTGCAGAAGGACCTTTTACTCTTACGGTAACACTTGTGGAAACCGAAGGGTCTGCATTGCAGGTAAATGTAAGTGTTGCCGTACCTCCCGAAAGTCCTTTTATAGATGTTGTGTTGCTGTCCCAGTCCGCAATTACAGGGTTGCTTGAAGTAACCGTATAGCGAATGTCACTTGTATCGGCAGGTTCGATAGTGATGTACATATTTGCGGTGTCGCCGACATTCATATCTATTCCGTTGTATACGGAAGAAAAATAACTTCCTTCATTCTTCCATGTACTTATTTTCGTAGGAAGTGTAAGGTTTGCAGGGAAAAACTTTGTATGATAGTTAAACTCCGCACTTTCTCCGAGGTTCGTATTGTAAAGTCCCGTAACTTTTACACTTACGCTCTTCCCGCTGAGAAAATTATTTGTACTGCCCGAAAGATATTGTTGTAATGCTGTAGGCAATGCAAATGAAACAGATGAATAGCCTTCACATATGTATACATTATCTTTTGTGAGTGTGTAAGAATTCCCGTTATCGGCTGTCAAGGTAATTTTGAAATTGTCTGTAATATCGTATTCGCCCGAAATAGTAAGACTCCAGTCGGAAATTGCCGAAATCGCTTCAAGCGGAAAATATCCCGCCGAAGGCCACGCATAAAACGGTTCAGAAAGTTTCATGCTTCCGTCATTCACATACATTGAAAGAGTGGAGAAAATTCCGCAACTTCCGAAACTTGTGGAATATGCTCTCGGATTAAGAAGACTGTAACGGTGTCCGAGATTTGTAACGTTTATATCATCAATATAACCCTTTATTGAGGAAACCATCGAAAAGCCCGAAGCACAGTTGCCCGAGTATCCTATGCCTGCTCCTGCTCCTTCAAGTGCCGACTGATAAAAGCTGTCATCCATTCCGGCAGGTCTGGCAGGTGCGTGCGAAATAGTGCCGTTGGCAGCCATCGCAACCGCTCCACACTGGTTTCTATAAAGATAAGAAGTATTCACATTTATGGAATTTAAACCGAATTGCCAGCGGAAGTAATTGAGCTGTTTAATTGTATCGTTTACAACCTCATCTTTCAAAGCCCCTGCCTTAAACGGAACTGTCGAAGAAGGTTCTTCCTTATATTCACCCAGGGAGGTGTCATATGATGGCAGAGATGAAATATAGGCGTTTTTTACTTCAAACATGGTTCTGTTCTGAAGCACGCTTTTGTCTATTGTTTCGGCTGATATATTGTTTACACCTGCCATTGCGGTAACTGCAAAGAGTACAGGAACGGCGGATTTTAAGAATTTTTTCAGAAAGTGTCGTTTACTATGCGTGTCAGTAAAAATTTTCATTACCAAAGCATCTCCTCACATTATTTTTCATTTTCACATTCCTTATACTGAATTTTACCACACATACACTAAAAAATCAATCCGCTAATCAAAATTTATATAAATATACTATAAATTTATAAGACGTTTGTTTAAGTTGTTTAATCTCTGAGAAAAAATTTTCGTTTTCCTCTTGACAAATCTGAAATACTGGCATATAATAATCTCACAGAATAAATTTAATTACCTAAATTCAATGAGCAAAAGTAAGTAACCTTATATTCGGGTATCACAGAGAGTTATTCGTGTGCTGAAAGAATAATATATCGTTATAGGGCGAATGGATTTGTTAGAAGCTGAGGGGAAAACATTCAGGTGAGTATCCGATGCCGTAAACCCTACGTTACAAGGGAAGGATATTGATGTTTTTAACGAAACTGCGTATCTGCAAAAATCGTATTTATATCTTGTGGTATACTTACGAAGAAAAAGGGTGGCATCAGCGAGCATATCGTCCCGTTTTCACGGGTGATAGGCTTTTTTTTATGCCTTTTGAGAGCAGAATATTTGTTATCTTGTCGCAGTTTTTATTTTGTTAGGAGGAATTTTTAATGTACCCGACAATTGAAGAAATCAAAGAAAACTTTGACGGTTACAGGCTTGTTCCGGTATTTTACGAAATACTTTCGGACACCGTGACACCGATAAGAATTTACAAGGCATTGAGCGAAAATGAAGAAAATGCCTTTATTCTTGAAAGTGTTGACAATAAGGAAAAATGGGGCAGATATTCATTTATAGGCGTAAACCCGAAACTTGAAGTAAAAATTACAAACCATATGGCAGAAGTCATTTCAAAAGACGATACAGTAAACGAAATTATTGATAATCCTGTTCAGTTTCTTTCAAAAATCATGGAGGAATACAAAACCCCAAGACTTAAAAATAAACCGAATCTTACCGGCGGTTTGGTAGGTTACTTCGGATACGACACTGTAAGATATATGGAAAAGAAGCTTGTCAATGTTCCTGAAGACGATTTGAAAATGCCTGACTGCGATTTGTTCATGTATGACGAACTCGTTGCATTCGACCATCTCAGCAATAAAATTATCGTAATAATAAATATTGATATGCAGGACGATATCGAAAGACAATATTACGATGCCGAAGAAAGAGCAAAAAATATTATTGCGAAAATCGAAAATTATTCCCCGAAAGCTACAGAAAAGGAATTGCCCGATACAGATTACAAGGTTAAATCAAACGTTACCAAGGAAGAATATATGGCTAACGTTGAAAAAGCCAAGGATTACATTGTAAACGGCGATATATTCCAGGTCGTTCTTTCACAGCGTTTTGAAATAGACAATCCGCCCGAAAGTTTCGATGTATACAGAATGTTAAGGGCAACCAATCCGTCACCTTATCTTTACTTCTTCAAGAACAAGAAATACGAAATTGCAGGTGCTTCACCCGAAATGCTCGTAAATGTAACCGACAGAATTGTCACAACCAAGCCTATTGCGGGAACAATCGGCAGAGGCGTTACCGAAGAAGAAGACAAAGCCTTTGAAAGACAGCTTAATTCCGACCCGAAGGAAAGAGCAGAACACACAATGCTTGTGGACCTCGGAAGAAACGATGTAGGCAAGGTCAGTAAATTCGGAAGCGTTGAAGTTACAAGCTTCATGCAGACAGAACGTTACTCAAAGGTTATGCACCTTGTTTCAGATGTTCAGGGTACTTTAAGAGATGACAAAAACGCTATAGATGCTTTGCTTGCGGTACTTCCTGCGGGAACTCTTTCAGGAGCTCCTAAAGTAAGAGCCATGGAAATCATTGATGAAATGGAAAATAAAAAGCGTGGACTTTACGGCGGTACGGTAGGTTATCTCGGATTTGACGGAAACATTGATACCTGTATAGCAATCAGAACCGTACTTTTCAGAAACAACAAAGCTTACGTTCAGGCAGGAGCGGGAATTGTTGCGGACTCCGTACCCGAAAAGGAATTTGTCGAAACTCAGAACAAGGCACTTGCGGTTATAAATGCAATAAGAGAGGCGGGAACTTTATGATTTACCTTATTGATAATTATGATTCTTTTACATACAACGTTTATCAGGCAGTCGGTGAAATATTTCCGGATATAAAGGCTGTAAGAAACGATGAAATCACCATAAAGGAACTTGAAGCGGAAAAGCCACAGGCTATTATAATTTCCCCCGGCCCCGGTTATCCGAAAAATGCCGGAATTTCCGTTGACGTTATAAAGCACTTCGCAGGAAAAGTCCCGATACTCGGAATATGCCTCGGTCATCAGGCAATTATCGAAGCTTTCGGCGGAAAAATCGTAAAGGCTAAACAGCTTATGCACGGCAAGGCAAGCGAAATTACCATTGATACCGCTTCAAAAATTTTCAGCGGTCTTCCCTCAAGAATTACCGTTGCAAGATATCATTCGTTAATCGGTGATGCCGAAACACTTCCGTCCTGCCTTAAGATAACCGCTACCGATGAAAAAGGTCAGATTATGGCGGTTGAACACAAGACTATGCAGATTTACGGCTTGCAGTTCCACCCTGAATCAATCCTTACAGATACGGGAAAGATTATGATTAAAAATTTCGTGGATATGATTAAACCCGTAGAAAAACCGAAAGTTGAACTTAAACCTTATCTCTCGAAAGTCGCTGACGGAAATAATCTTTCTCAGGAAGAAGCCGAAGAAGCTATGGATATTATCATGAGCGGCAGAGCTACAGACGCACAAATCGCTTCCCTGCTTACCTCTCTCAGAATGAAAGGCGAAACGGTTTCCGAAATCGCAGGTCTTGCAAAGGGCATGAGAGAAAAAGCCCTTTACGTTAAGGGCTGTAATGATGCAATTGATATTGTGGGAACAGGCGGCGACCTTTCAAATACTTTCAATATCTCTACTACCGCTTCATTCGTAATTGCGGGAGCAGGTGCTAAAGTTGCAAAGCACGGAAACAGAAGCGTTTCAAGCAGGAGCGGTGCGGCTGATGTTCTCGAAAGACTCGGTGTGAAAATTACCAGTGAACCCGAAACCGCAAAGAAAATTATTGATGAAGTCGGTGTTTCATTCCTCTTTGCCCAGAGTTACCACAAGTCAATGAAATTTGTCGCAGGCGTAAGACGTGAAACAGGTTTAAGAACTGTCTTCAATATCCTCGGCCCTCTCACAAACCCTGCAAGAACCGATTATATCCTGCTCGGCGTTTATGACAGAAGCTTGCTTGAACCGATGGCGGACGTTCTCATAAGACTCGGAATAAAGAGAGCGATGCTTGTATACGGCGAAGATAAACTTGATGAAATTTCAATTTCCGCAAAGACGGCTGTTTGTGAAGTCAATAACAAAACAACAAAACTTTATGAAATTAACCCCGAAGATTACGGCTTTAAACTCGCAGACAAATCCGAAGTTGTCGGCGGTACTCCCGAAGAAAATGCGGAAATTACCAGAGGCATTCTCAACGGAACTGTCAGCGGTGCAAAGAGAAATATTGTTGTTCTCAATGCAGGTACTGCACTTTACATTGTCGGCAAGGCTGAAAGTATTGCGGACGGCATAAAGCTTGCAGAAGAAACGATTGACAACGGCAAGGCTCTTGAAAAGCTCAATCAGCTTATCAGAGTAAGCAACGAACAAGGGTGATTTACATGATACTTGATAAGATTGTAGAGCAGAGAAAAATACAGCTTGAACAGGAAAAGAGCAGATTAGCCCCGGAAATTATAAAGGCACTCGCCTTTTCGATGAAAGATACTCCTGCCGATTTCTACAAGGCTCTTAAAAAGGAAACTTTATCGGTAATCGCAGAAGTCAAAAAGGCTTCCCCGTCAAAAAAAGTTATCTGTGAGGAATTTCACCCTGTAGAAATCGCTACACAGTACGAAAAAGCAGGTGCTGACGCTGTTTCCTGTCTGACGGAAGAATTTTATTTTCAGGGCAGCAGAGAATACCTGAACGCCATTACAAGAAACATTCAGATTCCCGTACTTAAAAAAGATTTTATCATAGACGAATATCAGATTTACGATGCAAGAATAACAGGTGCTTCAGCCGTGTTGCTTATTTCGGCGGTACTTGATACCGAAACAATGAAAAAATTTTACGATATTGCGAAAAGTCTGGGGCTTGAATGTCTTTTTGAAGCCCACAACGAACAGGAACTTGAAAGCATAATGAAATGTGATGCAAGAATTATAGGCGTGAACAACAGAAATCTTAAAACCTTTGAAGTCAGCCTTGATAATTCTGCAAATCTCATGAAGCTTATCCCCGGCAGTTGCGTAAAGATTTCCGAAAGCGGTATCGCTACAAACGAAGATATGAAAAAGGTTCGTTCAGCGGGTGCGGATGCGGTGCTTATCGGCGAAACCCTCGTAAAGAGCAATGATATAAAAGGCACTATGAAAACCCTGAGGGCAGGCGTATGAAGCTTAAATTCTGCGGAATCCGCAGACCACAGGATATACAGTTAATCAACAGGCACACTCCCGATTATATAGGCTTTATACTTGCGGAAGGTTACAGAAGAACCGTTTCACCCGAAACGGTAAGGGAACTTTGCGGAAAGCTCGAAGCCGATGTTAAGAAAGTCGGCGTTTTCGTAAATCAGACCGTTGAAGAAGTCGTTTCGGCTTCCGAAAAGTCGGGAATAGATATTTTACAGTTACACGGCGATGAAACCGCCGGATATATAGATGAACTCAGAAAATTCACAGACCTTGAAATCTGGAAAGCCGTAAGAGTTAAATCGGTCGATGACATTATCAGAGCCGATTCCCTTAACGCCGACAAAATTTTGATTGACAGCTTCGTCAAAGGCGTTTACGGCGGTACAGGAAAAACAGCCGACTGGAATATTGTCCGGCAGGCTGAAAAACTTATAAAAACTCCGTACTTCCTTGCAGGCGGGCTTAATGCCGGAAACCTCCCGGAAGCACTTGAAATACTTAATCCATACGGTATTGACATATCAGGCGGTATTGAAACCGATGGAATTAAATCAGAAGAAAAGATGAAACGAATATCAGAGATTATTATGGAGGACAGATAACTATGGGTAATATAGGCAAATTCGGGGAATACGGCGGTCAGTACGTTCCCGAAATCGTAATGAATGCAGTTTGCGAACTTCAGGAAGCTTATGAAAAGTATAAGAATGACCCTGAATTTAACGAAGAACTCAGAAGATATTACAGAGATTACGCAGGCAGACCGTCAATGCTTTACTACGCTGAAAAAATGACTAAGGATTTAGGCGGTGCTAAAATCTACCTGAAACGTGAAGACCTCAACCACACAGGAGCTCACAAGATTAACAACGTTCTCGGTCAGATTCTCCTCGCCAAGAGAATGGGCAAGAAAAGAATTATCGCCGAAACAGGTGCAGGTCAGCACGGTGTCGCAACCGCTACTGTAAGTGCATTGTTCGGACTCGAATGTGAAATTTACATGGGTGCGGAAGACGTTAAAAGACAGTCGCTTAACGCTTACAGAATGGAACTCCTCGGTGCTAAGGTTCATTCGGTAACTTCCGGAACTTCCACACTTAAAGACGCTGTAAACGAAGCTATGAGAGACTGGGCAACAAACATAGAAACCACTTTCTATTGTATCGGTTCGGCAATGGGACCTCATCCGTACCCTACAATGGTTCGTGACTTCCAGAAAATCATAAGCGAAGAAGCCAAAGCACAGATTCTTGAAAAGGAAGGCAGACTTCCTGATTGTGTAATTGCTTGTGTAGGCGGTGGTTCAAACGCAATCGGTGCTTTCTACAATTTCATCGAAGACAAGGACGTAAGACTTATCGGTGCGGAAGCTGCCGGCAAGGGTACTGATACTCCTTACAATGCCGCTACCATGGCTAAGGGTACTAAAGGTATATTCCACGGTATGAAATCTCTTTTCCTCCAGAATGACGAAGGTCAGATTGCCCCTGTATACTCAATCTCGGCAGGTCTTGACTATCCGGGTGTAGGCCCTGAACACACTTACCTCAAGGAAACAGGCAGAGCCGAATATGTAAGCATTACAGATGATGAAGCCGTAAACGCTTTTGAATACCTCTCAAGAACAGAAGGTATTATTCCGGCTATCGAATCTTCACACGCTGTAGCCGCCGCAATGGAAGTTGCTCCGACCATGGCCAAAGACAAGATTATTATTATATGCCTTTCAGGCCGTGGAGATAAGGACGTTCAACAGATTGCAAAGTATAAAGGAGTGACTATTGATGAATAAGAACAGAATTGATATAAAGCTTGAACAGCTCAAAGCCGAAAACAGAAAAGCACTTGTTACATTCATTACAGCAGGTGACGGAGGTTATCGGACCACTGAAGACGCTATACTTGCCATGGAAAAGAATGGTGCGGATATAATTGAAATCGGCGTTCCTTTCTCCGACCCTGTCGCAGAAGGTCCTGTTATCCAGGATGCAAGCGTAAGAGCATTGCAGGGCGGTACAACTCTTGTGGGAATTTTCGAGATGGTTAAAAGACTTCGTGAAAAGACCGATATGCCATTACTTTTCATGATGTACCTCAATACAATTTACAGATTCGGAACAGAAAGATTTTTCAAACTCTGCGTTGAATGCGGAATTGACGGCGTAATCGTTCCCGATATGCCTTTTGAAGAATATGACGAAATCGTTCCGACTGCTGATAAATACGGCGTTTATTCAATCAGCCTCGTTGCTCCTACTTCACACAAGAGAGTAGAAAAAATTGCAAAAAGTGCGAAAGGCTTCTTATACTGTGTTTCTTCCGTGGGCGTTACAGGCACTCGTTCAAGATTCGATACGGACTTTAACGAATTCTTCAAGCCGGTAAAGGAATTTTCAAGAGTTCCTTATTTCGTAGGTTTCGGAATTTCCAACGGCGAACAGGCAAAGGCTATGTCCGGATACTGTGACGGCGTAATTGTCGGAAGTGCCATTGTGAAGATTGTCGGCGAGGGCGGAAATGTTGCTGAAAATGTCGGCAAATTCACTTCCGAACTCCGTCATGCGATAGACGCTTAATTATTACTCAGGTTACTTAAAGAGAATTTTTTGTCAGGGGGGGGGGGCCCCCCCACAAAAAAGGGGGGGCCCCCCAGAAACCACAAAAAAAAAAATTTTTTATAAAAAAAGAAAAAAAAAAAAAAAAAAAAAAAAAAAAAAATAATAAAA
>URWK01000032.1 GCA_900551505.1 uncultured Ruminococcus sp.
CGGTTACTTTTTCCGATGAATAGAAAAATTGCACCCAATATTTCTCATCGCCTTTTTCATAAATCCCTACTCCCATGTTCTCATAATTCGGACTGAGAATATTCGCCCTGTGAGATGGTGAATTAAGCCACTCATTCATTATCTCGTCTACCGAAACGTTTCCTTCCGCTATATTCTCTCCCACATAGCTGTATTCAAGTCCGTAATCTGTAACTATTGTGTCGTAACCTCTGCCGTCCGGTCTGGTATGCTCGTCACTGAACAGTTCCGCAAGTTCTTCCGCTCTCTGTTCTGCAATCTGGTTTATCTCCGACCTTGTGGAAAGCGGTTGAAGATTATTTTTTGTGCGTTCAAGGTTTACCAGTTCTATTATTTCTTTTTTCTGGTCTTCAACCTGAATTATTGTTATAAAGGTTTCCGAAGTTTCTGTTGTATGTTCGCTTACCGGCTGTGTAAGTTCGGTTGCTGTAGTTTCATGATATTCTGTAGTTGAAGCAGTATTCTGTGAAGTTGTCTGAACAGTACTTGTTCCCGTTTCGGTTACTGTAGTCTGCAAAGGTGATGTTATTGTTTCTTCCGGATTGTGCAAGGTCAGTGCTGTAGTAGTTGTTTCCGATGTTGTTTCAATGGTTTCAAGGCTTGAATTATATTCTGAATTACTGTCTGAAGGAACGTCATCTGTGCCGACATTTTCAACATTGTTACAAGCTACAAATGACATGATTGTCAGTGCCATAAATATATACACTGATATTTTTTTCAATTTCTATCGCCTCCGTTTCTCATTGGTGAAACCTCTCCAGTTCAGCCTGTGCATTTTCAAGCATAAGTTCACTCGGATTTTCTCCGCCCATAATCCTTGCAATTTCATATTTCCTTTGTTCAAATCCAAGTTCTGTAACTGTTGTGATTGTTCTGTCCTTAACGGTATTTTTCTCTATGAGTATATGATTTTCTGCCATAACTGCAATTTGTGCAAGGTGTGTTACACAAAGCACCTGATGCATATTGCTGATTTCTCTGAGTTTCACGCCGATTTTCTGGGCAGCTCTCCCACTTACTCCTGTGTCTATCTCATCGAAAATAAGTGACGGTATAAAGTCTTTTTCTGCCATAACGTTCTTTATGGAAAGCATTATTCTTGAAAGTTCACCGCCTGATGCTATTTTAGAAATCGGCTTGGGTTCTTCTCCCTTGTTGGCTGAAATCAGAAATTCAACCGTGTCCATTCCTGTGGAAGTGAGTTTTCCTGTTTTAATATCCACTTTAAGCGTGACATTCGGCATATCGAGAAATTTAAGTTCTTCAGTTACTGCCTTTACAAATTTTTTTGCCGTCTGTTTTCTGTACTCCGAAAGCTTTCCGGCACTTTTTGTGGTCTTTTCAAGCAACATTTCTTTTTCCTGCTCAAGTTTTTCTATCTCTGCACCTGAGCTTTCAAGCTCGCCTAATTCATTTTCTGTAGTCTGAAGCATTTCTATGAGTTCCGGCAAACTTTTCATGTATTTCTTTTTCAGTCTGTTAAGTTCATCACGCCTGTCTGAAAGCCTCTGTAATGTTCCTTCATCTCTGTCAAGCCCGTTGAGTATCTTTCTCAGACCTTCTGAAATATCCTGCATTTCTATTCTTGCGGAAACGAGTCTGTCATAAAGTTCCGATGTTTCCTTGTCACTGTCTGTGTAATCTGCAATTGAATTTTCTGCCGACATAGCCTTTTCAACGGCATTTTCATTGCCGAGTGTGAGAAAAACTATTGCATCATTGAAAGCTTCTGTCATCTGTTCTGTCTGCTGTATAAGCTTATAACGTTTTTCAATTTCCTCATCTTCGTCAGGTTCTTTTAGATCTGCATTGCTGAGGTCGGACAATCTTATATTGAGCAGTTCAATTCTTTCTGCCTTGGTCTGTTCAAGCTTTCTGAGCCTTACCAGTTTTTTTGCTGTGTCCTGCAAATGTCTGAAATCTGCGGTATATTCTTCTGAAAAACTACTGTCGCCACCGAATGAATCCAGTATCTCAAGATGTTTTTCAGACTCTTGCAGGATACGGCTGTCGTGCTGTCCGTGAATCTGTATAAGCGTTTCGCCTATGTCTTTCATCTCCGAAACTGACGAAACCCTTCCGTTAATTCTGGCTACACTTCCCCCGTCCGACTTTATTTCTCTTGTCATTATCAGATTTCCGTCTTCACAATCAACACCATATTCATCAAGTTTCCTTTTTGTGATTTCTCCGAGGTCTGAAAAAAGAGCCGTAACAACCGCTTTCTTACTGCCTGTCCTCACAATATCTTTAGTCACTCTCTGACCGATTACCGCATTTATCCCGTGAATAAGTATTGATTTGCCTGCTCCCGTTTCACCGGTAAAAACATTGAAGCTGTCGGAAAATTTCACATCGGCTTTTTCTATAACGGCAAGATTTTCTATATTAAGTTCTTTCAGCATATTTCTGCACTTCCTAAACCAGATTTATCCGTTTATAAAAAACTCTTTCAGGAATCGGCAAAGCTTCTTTGCGTCCTTTTCCGTACGCATAAGAATAAAAATTGTGTCATCACCCGCAAGCGTTCCGACAACATTCTTATTTTCAGAATCGTCAAGCATTGCACATACTGCCTGTGCCGTACCGCTTTTACATTTCAGCACAACTGTATTCCTTGCATAATCGACATCGGATATTGATGTTTTCATAAATTGGTTGACATGAATATTTTCATTGTCAACTTCTTCATCTTCCTTGTCTGTTACAGGAGGTTTGGCATAGCAATAAAATCCTTTCTGGTTAAGCACTTTCACAAGTCCGAGTTGTCTTATATCTCTTGAAACTGTTGCTTGAGTAACCTTGAAGCCTTCTTCGCCAAGTCTTTTCTGTAGCACTTCCTGCTTTTCAATCGGTTCTTTTTCTATTATCTCAAGAATTTTTTCCTGTCGTTCATTTGCCAATTTACCCTTTCTCCCTTCCCTATTTTATAGTCTGCATAAGTTTCTTGTTGAGCGAATCATAAAAAGTATTATCTCTCATGTCTATAAGGTTTATATAATTCTCCGACTTCGAGATTTCTATTATATCGCCTGTTTTCAGTAAAAGAGGCTCATTGCCGTCAACACTCAGACACATATCTTTTTCGCCTCTGATACGCCTCGACACCGTAAGCTTCTTTTCAGGAGAAAACAGCATTGGACGGGTAAAAAGAGAATGGGGACAAATCAATGTCATTTCTATACATTCAAGTGACGGTTCTATGACAGGTCCACCGGCAGAAAGTGAATAAGCGGTTGAACCTGTCGGGGTACTGAAAATTACTCCGTCAGCCCTGTATTGTCCTATGCAGTGATTTTCAATTCCTACTTCAAAATCACATATCTTTGAATAAGGTCTTGCAACAGAAATATCGTTCAGGGCTTCAAGCACTCTTGTTTTTCCGTTTTCGCTTATCACTTTTGCCTTAAGCATCATTCGGCGACTTATCGTATAATTACCGTTTTTCAGCCTTTTCAGTTCGGAAAGTTCATGCGGTTCGAGCGATGCCATAAATCCGAGTGTTCCCATATTTATTCCGAGCAGTCCCGTATTGCTTCCGATAAGATACTTCGCAGATTTAAGAATAGTTCCGTCTCCGCCGATTGCTACAGCTATATCCGCATCTTTCACAATATCTTCTGTATCCGAAAAATGCACGAAAGTTTTATCTGAAAATTCTTTTATATATTTTTTTTGAATATATACATCTATGTCGTTTTCATTCAGAATATCACATACATTCCTTGTACATTCAAGTACATTTGATTTCTGAAAATTCGGAAAAATCACTGTTTTCATAAATTATTACCTCTCGGTTTCCTGCCGAAATATATCAGATATTCTGTGTTTCCGCTACCGCCTTTTATTGGAGATTCCATGGTTTCATACACATAGAAACCTGTTGCCGTTGCGAAATTCTTTATATCTTCGACAACTGCCAGTCTGACTTTTTCGGATTTGACAATGCCGTTTTTACCGATATTCTTCTTACCTGCTTCAAACTGTGGCTTTATAAGTGCAACCGCTTCGCCGTCATCTTTCAGCAACTTATATATTTCAGGGAGTACGAATTTAAGAGATATAAAGGAAACGTCTGTTCCTGCGAAATCAAGCCTGCCTTCAGTGGTTTCTGCGGTAACATTGCGTATATCCGTCTTTTCAAGGTTTACTACCCTGCTGTCATTCCTGAGTTTTTCCGCAAGTTGCCCGTGACCGACATCAACCGCCCAGACTTTTTCAGCCCCGTTCTGCAACATACAGTCGGTAAATCCGCCCGTTGATGCCCCTATATCAATACATCTCTTTCCTTTCAGATTAATATAACATAAATCTATGGCTTTTGCAAGCTTCAAGCCACCTCTGCCAACATATTTAAGGTTTTCTCCCATAAATTCTATTGAATCTTCTGCAAGAACCTTTTCGGAAGGCTTTTTTACCTGCTCACCGTTTACGAATATTTCACCATTTTTTATAGCTTCCTTGGCTCTCTCACGGCTTTTTATAATGCCTCTGTCAACAATGGCACTGTCAAGCCTTTTCGGCTCTGCTGTATCCAATAAATTTATCATAATCTTTTTCCCTGCTCAATATATCTTCACTTAATCTTTTTTCTATATGCTCCGTATCAAGCCCGATTTTTGCAAGGCAACTTGATACAGATGCCTGTTTCACAAAACCGTCAGCCGTGATACTTTCATAAATTCCCGTATACTCCGCCTTATCAAGTTCTGAAATAAGGTATTCCGAAATGCTTCCGTATCTGTAGCTTTCCTCAAAGAACCAGATTTCTCTGTAAGCTTTTATTTTTTCTTTAAGTTCGTCAGCTAAAGGAAATATCTTTGTGAGTTTCAGACAGTCAACATATATTCCCTGACTTTCAAGGCTGTTTTGTGCTTTCTCAAGATTATCGTAAACCCTGCCGTAAGAAATCGCAAGCCTTCTGTTTTCATGACTGCTGAAATGAAACGAATAGTCATTGCCGGGGTCTGTCTTCTCAAATGCCGAATTGTCTTCACCTTTAGGATAACGCACACACACAAGCCCCTTGTCATCGTATAAAGCCCTTTTCAGACAAACTTTTACTTCTTCATAACAGGCAGGCGAATATATTGTAACGTTCGGAATGGTTGTAAGCATGGGTATATCAAACATACCCTGATGAGTTTCGCCGTCTTCCCCGACTATTCCCGCACGGTCAATTCCTATCACAACGTGAGTGCCTTCAATCGCCACATCGTGAATAAGCTGGTCATAAGCCCTTTGCAGAAAAGTAGAATATACCGCAAACACCGGCAACATTCCCATCGAGGCAAGCCCTGATGCAAATGTTACGGCGTGTTGTTCGGCTATTCCCACATCAAAAAACCTGCTCTTGTGTTCTGATGCAAAGTATTGAAGACCTGTTCCGTACTTCATTGCGGCAGTAACCGCACAAATTCTCTCATCATTTTCCGCAAGCCTTGAAAGCTCTTTCCCGAATATCACCGAAAAAGAATTGTCGGAAGAAGTTTCGGGGTTGCCTGTCTTTATATCAAATTTTGAAATTCCGTGATATTCTCCCGGATTTTTTTCGGCAGGTGCATAACCTTTGCCTTTAACCGTGTTCACATGAACGAATACAGGTTGCCGATAATCCTTTGCTATTCTGAGAACTTCTTCAAGGGCTTTAAGGTCGTGTCCGTCAACCGGTCCGAGATACACAAATCCCAAGTCTTCAAACATTGTGCTGTGAATAACTACGCTTTTCAGAGCATTTTTTGAAACTTTCAGCACATTTTTAATTGGCTCACCCACAACGGGCATTCTCTCGAGAGTTTCGCCGACTGCTATTTTTGTGTTTATATATCTTTGTTTATTGCGGATATTCTGAATATACTTTGCAAAAGCTCCTACATTTTTTGAAATTGACATGTCATTGTGGTTCAGGATTACAATGATATTTGTGTTTGACTTTCCGGCATTGTTAAGCCCTTCGTATGCCATTCCTCCCGTAAAAGCTCCGTCACCTATAACGGCAACTGCGGAATGATTTTCGCCTTTAAGCTTCATGGCTTCGGCTATTCCGCAGGCTACCGAAATTGATGTACTGCTGTGACCGCTTACAAATGCATCATGTTCTGATTCTTCCGGCTTCGGGAAACCCGAAATGCCGTTTTCCTGTCTGAGTGTTGAGAAATCTTTAAGTCTTCCTGTAAGTATCTTATGCGTATATGATTGATGACCTACGTCCCACACAATTTTATCGTTCGGCGAATCAAACACCCTGTGTATTGCAAGAGTCAATTCTACTGTTCCGAGATTTGAGGCAAGGTGTCCTCCTGTTTCTGAAACTGTCTTTATAAGAATTTTCCTGATTTCTGCACAAAGGGTTTCACACTGTTTCAAATTCAATTCTTTCAAGTCGTCAGGTAATTTCAAATTTTCAATTTTCAACCGCTTTTCGCCTATTCTGTATTCTCTGCTCTGTTCCATAATACGAACTTCCCATTTTTTATTTTACGGGCATTATACACGCCACAGCTATCCCGAGAATTGCTCCTGCGGTTACTTCAAGCGGTGTATGACCCAGATGTTCCTTTAGTAATTTTGTTTTTTTATCTGTTTCTTCCTTTGCCTCAATTGTCTTGTCCTTACTGAATATATCCGAAAAGTATTTGTTGAACTTGTTTATCTCTATAGCGTGAAGTCCTGCGGCGTGCCTTACACCCATAGCATCGTACATTACCACGGCGGCAATTATGAACATTATCGCAAATTCGCATGACGCAAGTCCCATCTTTCTTCCGACCGCAACGAGTGCGGAACATACGAGTGATGAGTGTGAACTCGGCATACCGCCTGCCCCTACAAGCCTTTCGGGGTTAAAAGTCCTGAATTTGATTATATGAGTTGTAGTCTTTATAATCTGTGCCAATGCCCATGATATAACTGCTGAAATCAAAACATAATTATATACAAGTTTCATATTACATTTCTCTTTTCTCTGTAATCTTTATTTCTTTCTCGAAAGCAACATTTCCGTAAGCTCAGCCATAAAACCGCTGTTTTCAAATTCGCCGAGAATTTCAAGTGCCTTTCCGGTAAGGTCTTTTGCCTTCAGCTTCGCCTTTTCCAGTCCCACAAGCGTTACATAAGTCATTTTGTTCTGCTGTGCATCGCTTCCGACAGGTTTTCCAAGTTCTTCCGTGGTGCTGGTAACGTCAAGTATATCATCGACTATCTGGAAAGCAAGCCCCAGACATTCCGCATACTCCGTTGCAAGTGCCATCTGTTTTTCAGTCGCTCCCGCACAGATTGCTCCCATACAGCAACTGCACTTTATAAGTCTGCAAGTTTTGCCCGAATACATTTCAAGTATTTCGTCTTCTGTAAGGTCTTTTCTGTTTTCGTATTCGAGGTCAAGAAACTGTCCGTGAATCATTCCCATAGTAGCTTCCGACAATTCATTTATCAGCTTGACTTTTATTTCATCGCTTATATTTCTGTCAGTTGCGATTACTCTGAAAGCCTCTGCGGAAAGTGCATCACCTGCAAGAATTGCGTCAGCTTCTCCGAAAGCCTTATGGCATGAAAGTTTTCCTCTTCTGTAATCGTCATTGTCCAGTGCCGGCAAATCGTCATGTATAAGAGAAAAAGTGTGTATCATTTCGATTGCACACATTGCACTTTCTGTATTTTCTCCGTCACCTCCGCAGAGCTTGGCGAACTCTTTCAAAAGTACGGGTCTTATTCTTTTTCCGCCTGCTTCAAGCGAATATTCCATAGGTTTTGCAACCTTTTCCGGAATATTGTCTAAAGCCCTTTCAAGAGCGGTTTTCATGTATTCCGAATATTCAGACAACTGTTTTTTAATATCCATATATTTCACACCTTTTCTTTCAGGTCGCTTAAATATGCAAAAATCGCAGTACCTACAGCGTTATCGCATGAAAATTCAGGTTCTGCAAAGTCAGCGTCAAATTCTTCCGTTATTTTTTTACGGATTATCGAGTTCGACATAACTCCGCCGGCATAGACAAGCGGTAAATCTCCGTATTTCTCAAGTGCGTATTTTGTCATTTCCCTTATGGTAAGGTACACGCTCTCAAGGCAGTAACGGGCTACTTTTTCGTGCGGTTCGCCGTCCGCAATTAACTTCCTGCACTTGTTTTCCAGTCCTGCAAGACAACAATTGCCGTCTTTCAGGGTGGGTTTCATACCTTTTACTTTTCCCTTTGCGGAAAGGGCAAGTTTTTCAAGTTCTTTACCGCATGGAAACTGCAATCCGAGCATTAAACCTGTTCTGTCAACGGCTTGTCCGGCTTTCAGGTCGAGAGATGTCGCTATTTCGGTAATCTTTATTATCTGTTCGTCATCGGGTTCGCATAAAAGACAATCCGTTGTCCCTCCGCTGACGTGAAAAGCTATAAACTTTTTTTTCCTTAAATCAAGCTTTTTCGCAGAGTAGAGAGCGGAAAGTATATGCCCCACCTGGTGAGATGTTTCAAATACTCTCGTGCCGTAAACCGCCGATATGCTTTCGGCAAGTCCTTTTCCGCAGAGAAAACACGGCATATATGACCCCTCAAGATTTCTCGGTCTGGCGGAAACTCCTATTGCTGACGGAACAATATTCCCGTATTCAGAAAAGAGATTCCGGAAGACTGCCGGAAGTTGCCTTGTGTGGTGAAATACCGCATCACTTTGCCTTAAACCTGCTTCACCCGGCTTTACGGGGAGCAACATTTTTTTCTGAAAGGCGTTTTCCCCGTCAAATACCGCTACGGAAGTCGTATAATTGCTTGTGTCGATACCGAGGAACAATTTTTCAGGCATTGTTTTCATTTGCTTTCAGGCTTCTTGCATATGCTCCGAGAACACCATTTACAAAGGCTGTGTCTTCAGGCTGTGAGTACATCTGAGAAATCTTTACAGCCTCACTGATTGCGGAATTCATGCTTATATTTTTGCTTTCGTAATTTATTTCGTAGATGGCAATTCTGAGTATTGCAACATTAATTCTGGCAATTCTCTTAAATTCTCTCTTAGGGCTGAACTTTGAAATTATGCTGTCTGTTTCTTCCGCATGGGCAAGTACATTTTCGGTAAGCTTCTTAACCTTGCTGTCTATATAGATTTCGCCCTTTTCTCTTACTATGTATATACCGATTACTTCATCAAGCAAATCCATATTTGACCATATGCATTCTGAAATGTATTCCGGCTTTTCTATTCTGAGCAGTTCTGAAATCTTTTCCAAAAGTGCAATTGCTTTTTGTTTGTCTTCTTCTGTTTCAGCACTGTTCAGAACGATATTTCTGTTTGAGATAATATATTTTCCGAGCTGTTCCGGATTTGAGTCAATATTTGTCTGCTTTATTTCATCGGCTGTTGCATAGAGTTCTTCAAGCGGGTCTTCTCTGAGCAAATTCTCAAAAATAAGTTTAAATGCACAATCCCTTACTTCACTTCTTGTCATATTTATCCTCCAAATAATTCTTTAATCAAATGCTATTCCTGAAACTGTTACATTGACTTTAGCTACTGTAATTCTTGTCATATTCTGAATGCTGGCTTTTACAATCTTCTGTATTTTTTCAGCGGTCTTTGTTATATTCACGCCGTATTTCAGCTTTACGGACAACGAAACTTCAATAATATCCTCAACAGGTTTGATTTTAACACTGTTTTTAGCCGGCTTCAGTATTGACATAAAAATATTCTGTTTATCTACCCCATAAACTTCTTCCATATCTTTCAATGCCTGCTCTGCAATTTCTGAAATTACATCTTCCGAGATTCTCAATACGCCTTTTTCGGCTTTGCTGTTTTTCATTTCCATGATTGTCCTCCTGATTATCAAGACTTTCAAAAATATGCCCTGAGTTTTATTGTTTCCGTGAAATGCTTCGCATATTCATATATTTTCAGACGCTATTTCTTCATTATGACTTATGTTATTATATCACATTCGACACTCTTTGTAAAGTCGTATGTGTCAAAACGGCACTTAAAAAACGCAGGACGGGGGGGCATTTTATTTTTGAGAGAAAAAAAAAAAAACCCCGCAAAAAAAAACCGCAAAAAAATAAGAACACAAA
>URWK01000033.1 GCA_900551505.1 uncultured Ruminococcus sp.
GTTTGTCGTTGTGCGTCCTTTTCTCTTTAGCGTCTCGCCTGCGCGGGGCCGCGGGCGCGTGGGGCGGGGGGGCGGGGCCCCCCCCCCGCGCCCCCCCCCCCCCCCCCCCCCCCCCCCCCCCCCCCCGCTAATCAACTGTCCGTGACGGGAGTACAAGCGTATTCCACAAATAAACACTTTGTTTGCCTGTAATTTTGTTTTTTCTCACAATTGATTTTTTTGCCGAAATCTAATATACTAATATAGTATAAGTTTAAGGTTTAAAAGAGTTTTATATATAAAGGAGTTTTGTTTTTATGGGAGCAAAGGTTGTTAAATTCGGCGGAAGCAGTCTTGCAGACGCTAACCAGTTCAGAAAAGTTGCCGATATTATAAAGGCTGACAATAAAAGAAGATATGTAGTTCCTTCCGCACCGGGAAAAAGATATAAAGAGGATACCAAAGTAACCGATATGCTTTACGGCTGTTACGAAACCGCAAGTCAGGGCGGAGATATTACCGGACAGTTTGAAAAGATTCAGGAAAGATATAACGGCATTATCAAGGACCTTGGAATAGACCTTTCACTTGACCATGAATTTGAAGAAATCAGACGTTGCCTCGCAGGCCGTGCAGGCCGTGACTATGCCGCAAGCCGTGGCGAATACCTTAACGGAATAATCCTTGCGAATTACCTCGGATATGATTTTATTGATTCCGCTGAAGTAATTTTCTTCGATGAAAGCGGTAACTTCATGCTCGACAAGACCATTGAAGTTCTCAGAGCAAGACTTGAAAAATCTTCACACGCCGTTATTCCGGGGTTTTACGGAAGCTGTATTAACGGCACTATCAAGACTTTCTCAAGAGGCGGTTCGGATGTAACGGGTTCTATCGTTGCAAGAGCTATCAGAGCTGAAATTTACGAAAACTGGACAGACGTTTCAGGCTTCCTCGTTGCAGACCCGAGAATTGTCGAAAATGCCGAAGTCATTAACACTATTACTTACAAGGAACTCAGAGAACTTTCATATATGGGTGCTACCGTTCTTCACGAAGACGCTATCTTTCCTGTAAGAACAGCAGGTATCCCGATTAACATCAAAAACACCAACAGACCTCAGGACGCAGGTACTATGATTGTTTCCGAAGACAACGAAGACAGTAATCGTTACACAATCACAGGTATTGCAGGTAAAAAAGGTTTCTCAGCCATCAACATCGAAAAAGACATGATGAACAGCGAACTTGGTTTCGGAAGACGTGTTCTTGAAGTCCTCGAAAAGAACAATGTTCAGTTTGAACATATTCCTTCAGGCATCGACACAATGAGTATCATTGTAAATCAAAGTTCAATCGAAGGCAAGGAAAACCACATTATTTCTCAGATAAGAAAAGAAGTTAATCCTGACCACCTTGAAATTGAACATAATCTTGCACTTCTCGCTGTCGTTGGTCGTGGCATGAGAAGAACAAGAGGTACTGCCGCAAGAATTTTTGCCGCTCTCGCCCACGCAAGAATTAACGTCAAGATGATTGACCAGGGTTCAAGCGAACTTAATATCATTGTCGGACTCAGTGAAAGCGACTTTGAAGAAGCTACCAGAAGAATTTACGATATGTTCATTCTCTCACAGAATTAATAATTTTCAGGCGACCCCCACCGCTTGCGGTGGGGGTCGCCTGATTCTCCCGCAACAAAAAAAATTAACGGACAGCATTTTCCCTGCTGTCCGTTTTTCAGTTCTGAATTTTCCTGATTGTAATGCCCCAGGCATCGCCTTGCCTTATGGCAATCACCGCACCTCTTATAAGATATGCTGTTGTTGTTCCGCAAGGGCTTTTCAGAACGGATTTTATTTTTGTTCCGCTTATAAGCCCTATATCCTGAAATCTGCGTCTTAATGCCCCCGTCACCTCTATTCGGTTAATATCTCTACTTCGCCCGAGTTCAATAAAAAAATGTATTTTTTCACCAAAAAAATACTTCCACAATATTTTTTGGGGGGCTATTTAAAAAAAAATGTGTTGTATGTGGCCCCCGAATATCTTCCCATGCAACCTGCCACAATAATATATTATGCAGAAAAGATAAAAATGTGATTAAGTTTTATTGCAATACTTGTCCTGATATGCGAAAACCTTCGTTGTAATTGCGTACTGATTGCCTGTTATAACAATTTTATTTATGTTCATATAATCAGTCTGGGAAAGCGAAACTATCTTAATCTTGTCATTAAGGTCACAGTCCTGATAAAACGGTGTTTCCGCAAAAAATGAGTACCACCCACGATAGGAAAGATTTCTCCTGTAGTCAAGTGCATCATCGGGATTGCTTAAATACTGCCTGTCAAGGTCAATATGTTTGTGCCTTACAATATTTCTTGCCTTGGCATCGGTGTCCGTAAGGTTATATGAATTGTAATTGCCGTTTATATCCTGCATATGTATATCGCTTATGATTTTTGAATATTCAACGACTTTTCCGCATGATATACACTTGTCGTCTTCAAGGGTGATATTTTTCGGGCTTGACGGAAGCGAAAAAGTAATCTGATTTGTACCGCTGATATACGGATATGAAGAATTGAGCTTATAGCAGAGGTTCGTAACTGCGTCCCAGAATGTAGAATACTGCTTGACAAAAATATAATTTACCGTGGTCGAATTGTTTTCGTATGTGATATTCGGAAACTGTATGAATTCCGTCATCAGCGAATTCAAGGAAACATTGTTCTTAAGACCCGGTGTAATCTGGTTCTGTGTCAGCAGTGAAGTAAATCCCTTTGAAATGATTTTCAGAAGCCAGCCCTTATCGCTTCTGGTATTCTCTAATCTTTCAATCAGTCCGTAATGAATATTTTTGCTGTTCACGAAGAATTTAACCGAAGCAATATCCGATGTTATAGGGGATTCCGCTAAAAATACCGCCGAAAGATATGTGTAAGGTGTATATTCTTCCTTCTCGAATCTGAACCAGATACAGTTGTCCGAAGAAAATTCCGTTCCCGCCGTTGTACTGAACAGTGTAATACTTACAGGTACAGCTTTCGACATTAATCCGTCACCTCCGAGATAGTTACACTGCTCATGAATTCAAGTTCACATTCAATCATATTTTCATCGTATACTTCCGAAACAACATATCTTACAAGATACGCACCTATAATTTTTATCTTGCTGCTGATATTGAAATAGTATTTCGTGTTCTTACCGATTGCTGCATCAAGTATGGCGGCAACTTTCGCATATTTTTCTTCAACAATACATTTCAATTTCAGTTTATAAGCTTTCGCACCGCCCTCGAAAAATACTGTTTTTCTCGATATTGTCACATAGTCTTTGTATGCACTTTCCCTCTCGATTCTGTAAGCAAGTATGTTGAAATAAATCGCACCAATCGAAAGTCCCCAACGTCCGTTTTTCACAATTGTAGTATCCAATTAAATCACCGCCTTTTATTTTTTGCTCTTGGTACTGTAGCCCGTCATAAGGATTTCGGAAACAAGGCTCAGTCTGTCATATTCCCTGTTATATTCCGCTCCGCTTATTTTAATGTTTTTTACATTGTAACTGTTTTTATAGAGCCTTGGAATAATCCTGCCTTCAAGGAATTCATAAAGGACTTCTTCGGAAGAATCAGGGCTTGCAAAAACAGCAATTTTCAATTTAAGCTGTGTCGGATATGTCTGGCTGAGTGGTCCGTAATCGTAATAATTGTTATATGAAAGCTCCGTAATACCCATTGTCGCAAATATTTTTTTACTGCGTTTCTCAAGCGGAAATTTATCATGCTGTTTGTACATTTCCATATCGGAAAAAAGACTGAATATTTCATTGATTAAGGTGTTTATACCGCTCAATTTCAAAACCTCCTTAATTTTAAAGGGTGCTTATTTACGCACCCCATTTTAGTTATACACCCGAAAAGAAAAATCTTTCGTCTTTCACAAGGTCTTTTGATGCTGTCAGAAAACACTGAAACATCGAACGGGCTGAATTTACCTGTGCTGAATCGTCATGTGCCGAAGCTACCGCACCGTTTGCCGTATACTTGAAGCGTTCACGGCTCGCCATCATTTCCGTATATCTGAGATTTGCAAGCGATGCTGTAAGCACTATCAATCTCATATCAGTTTTGTCCACATCGTCCTTTAAGATATTTTCGATTTCGCTGACCGATGTCAGAATTAAGGGAAGATACGGCTTTTCGTCTTCAAGCCCCGTAAACATGAGAAATGCAGAGGATACACTGCTTACATCCATTTTTTAAGCCCCCTTTCAGTTAAGTCTTAAATGCGGTAATCTGACAATTCCTGTGCCTGCTTCTCCGGTATAAGCTGTGGTTTTTTCGGAATGGTCTTTGAAACAGTTGTACAAAGTTCTTTCCTGAGCGAAAGCAATTCTTCCATACTCATCTTTGAAACGGCATTCGAGATAACAGAATAATCCGCACCTGATTTAAGAAACATGAATTTCACAATATCTTCTTTCAAGCCCTTTGTAACTTCGTCCGCAATCTGATTTTCCTGATGTGAAACCGCCTGATTTCTTTCAAACTCACTGAATTTCTTTGTAATCCCTGCATTAACCTGAGCAGGTACAGCAACGAAACTCCATTCATAAGCGTCCGAAATATCGTTGATTACCGAGTAACAGAGCTTTCCGCCGTAAGTCCTGCCTTTTACATGGGAACAATGTGACTTTTTAAGGTCTGCTCCGCATATCGAACAAGTCTTCGAGCCTGCCGAACAGGAAATACTTACTTCTTTCTTTATGCCTGCATCAATTTCTTTTATCAGGTCTGAATTTGAATCCGTACGCACCATATAGCCGCACGCTTTCAGGGCTGTATATGGGGTATTAAGTTTCGTGGTTCTGTTTTCGTCCGTCACAAGTTCCGTATGAAAAATTCTTGCGGTCTGGTTTGAACCTTTCGGGTTATGGTCGAAAATTCCCGTCTTGCCTACGAAAAGTTCACAGAGTTTTTTAAGCGACTTGTCCGAAAAGGCTTCAAAGTCCCTGTCAACATCATTGTCGCAAAGGATTATGTCAAACATATAAACTTCCCCGGCAGTATGTTCCCTTCTGGTGAACTTGTTAAGTTCACTGAGCATATTTTCGGTATCCATTCTTTTCAATCCTCCTTTTAATTTTAAGGGGCAAGTACAACTTACCCCTTATGAAAAAAATAATGAAGAAAAGCCGCTTTATTATGATGAAATCTTGAGAACCTGAACAGCGTCACCCATGATTTTCTTAACGCCGGCATTGATTGAAATTGTGAAGCAGTCAAGCTGTCTGTTGATAATCTTGTCTGTTTCCATGATAATATCCGAGCTTGTGACGAGTTCGAGGGCAAAGCGTTTGTCCAGTCCGATAATGTTCTTGCTGTCCATCTGTGAGGACTTCACAAGTTCAGCTCCGAAAGGCATTGTAATTCTGTCGCACTTTTCGGAACGGCAATAGTTCATCTGTGTCATTGCGAGAATATCCGCAACAATTGCAGGTGATGCAATCATTGTTGTCATGTTGTAATCGGAGAACTTGCCGTAAAGTGTCGCAATATCCGAATACGCAAGTGCTGAACCTGCAATTGAAGTAACTGTAGCACCTGTCTTCGCAATGGTAATAACCTTATTGACAACGGCATTCGCAAGTTTAGAACCGATTGCACTGAACATTACCGCCAGAACGTCAAGTTTCTGAAGTCTTACGGCTTCATATGAACAGTTTACGGCTCTGCCGTACTTGCCGAGAGTTGTCGTTGTCGTATCTTCGTAAATTGTTGTTTCCGGAAGTGCATTTCCCTGAGTTGTAACTGATGTATAAGGTGTGTTTCCGGCACTTGCAACGCAACCTGTATATGCATTTGAATCTGTCTTTGTAACAACTGCAAGAATATTCGGAAGAATTGAGCCGTCAAAGCCCTGCTTTACCGCACGTCTGATAAATTCAGGAAAAAGAACCGCACTTTCTGTGGTCTTGAAGAATTTTTCGACTGTATCGCAATCTTTTCCACTCACCTTGATGTCGAACCTTTTAAGCTGTCTTTCGTATGCGTCAAGGCTCGCCATAGGTGTATCCGCATAATTTTCTGACGGGTCGAGAGCTTCGAGGGCTTCAACAAAACTTTTTCCGGAAAGGTTATAAAGCCCTTTTTCAAGTTTGATGTTGTCGTACATAATTTAAATACCTCCTGTTTTTTAATTCTGTGATTTAAGACGTGTTTCAATCTCAAGTGCCTGAGCATTTTTGAGTCTTGCGTCCGCAAGTTCAACTTCATCCTGCAAGTTGATATTATCCCACTCAACTGTAATTTCCGCTTCCGAACCGAGAAGCCTGAGAAATGCATTGCATACGGATTTTATAACCGGTGTAAGTATACGGCGATAATATTCAAGTTCCGATGTGAGAATATCTGACTGCTGGGTTGACATTCTTTCGGTAGTTGACCAGTTCAGACCAAGCAGAAACGGCGGTATTGAAAGCTTTGAAATAAGCTGTTCAATAATCTGTCTTACGGGAATGTTCGTATCAATAAGTTTGTTTTCCGAACCGATAACCTTTATATCGACATCGCCGACCGCCACGAAGTCCCTTACCTCACCGTATTTGGAAGCATTCATGCCGTCAGCCCATTCCTTAGCAATCTGTTCTGCCCTGTCCTTTGCGTAAGGCATCTCGTTGGGGTCACTCGGTTTGTAGGTAACGGCATAACGGACATTTCCCATTCTGTCGTAATTCTGTCCTATGCATTCGTATATTCTCATAAGCACGGAAGAAAACGCAGGTAATCCCTTTAAGACTGAATCGCCGTATATATTGCCGTTCTTGGGGCTGAGTGCCGAAAAGAGTATAAGTTGCGGTTTCTGTACCGGCTGAGGTATACCCCTCTCATCTCTCACAAAATAAGAACGTTTGAAAGGAACTCCGGACGGTGCAACTATAAGGTTTCTCACATCGCCGTTATAAAGCCCTGATAACCTTAAAGTTTCCGGGTCAACAATAATTTCCCCTACCGCATTTCCGTAAGTTATCAGGCTGTCAAGAAAACTGTCAGTAAATGCTTGCAGGGACTGTGATGAAAGCCCTACCGGCACATTTTCAATAAAGTTGTCAAGTGTTGTCTGCAAAGTTTCGTCCGAACATATTACCCTATATCCGCCCGTAAGTCTGACTATCTTTGTAATTGCGGCATCGACTATCGGAACACTGCTTCTTATCTTCTCGTAAAGCCTGTTTTCACAAAGCGGTATTTCATATGCGTTCGGACTGAACCTCGGTGCAGTCTGAATAAAACAATCTGACAAATAAATTCACCTTCTTTCAAAAAGTTTAAGAGTGCTGGCGTGAAAGACTTGCAACAAAAAATTCACTGCCTGTGGGGTGCGAAAGTACATGAGTAACAAAATATCTCACATCATCAAGTGCATGGTCATTTTCCTTAACAGGTATGTCACCGCCCGATTTCTCATTCCAGCGATAGAGAGAGAATTCACGCAGGCAGTCAGTGCAGTCAGCCGAAAACATTATTTTTCTCTGTTTAAGGGCATCACTGACCTTGCGGATACCGCTGATAACGTCATTTCTGGCATGAATGACATTGAATTTGCCATGTCTTCTTATGCATTCGATAAAGCTTGAAGCGGAAGGGTCTACTATAACACTTTCTATCGGAATATCCTTTGCGAGTTTCTCCAGAGCCGAATAATGTTCTTCATCGGTTCTTGAAATTCCCTCCCTCTTTGAAGAATAGTAGTATTCTTCAAGCCTGTACCATATACCTTCCGAAAATCCCCACAGTCCGAATGAACAGGGGTTTACTGTTCCGTAATCGCACGAAATGAAATAGCGTGAACAATTTTCAGGAGGTTTGCTGAACACATGAATTTTCGGGTTGAACATCGGATATATTACACCACTGGAAGCAACCCATTTCCCGAGAATAAACCGGTCATAAAATATCCCCGAATAGAGCCTTTTATAACGCTTCCTTATCTCCGGCGACAAGGCGGGATTATCGTCCATCGTGAAGTGCAGATACAAGGCGTTTTTATCCTTTGCCTTCAGAATCCACTCCCTGTAGAACCAGTGATAGGGATTGTCGGGATTGCAGTTAAACCAGAGTCTTGAACCGTTCACGGAACAACGGGCTATTGCCTGCTCAACGAATGAACGTGGCATAAGTGCCACTTCATCGAACAGCACACCTGAAAGAGTCATTCCCTGAATAAGACTTGCGGAAGCTTCATCCTTACCGCCGAAAAGATAAAAACGATTTGATATGCCCCTTATAGATATATCAATATAGTTCTTGCTGACTTTCTCAATGCATATGAACCCGTAAAAGCCGAGCATATCAAGCAATGAAGTAACCACATTTCTTTTTAGTGAAGTTATGGTCTTTCCGCACAGGGCAAACGATGAATCCCTGAACGAAGTCATTGCCCATGCCACAAATCCCAGTGACATTGAAAGCGTTTTCCCGCTTCTGACTGCTCCGTCACATATTATTGCGTCATAAGAGCTTAATTGCGGACTGCTCCACCACTTAACAGTAATCTTCTGTTTAAGCGAGAATGTGTCAAGCTTCATCGGTATCAGCCTCCGTGTCGATACCCGAAAATGTTTCGGGGGCTGAGAGAGCTTCTATAAGGCTTAATGCGGAATTTGAAGATACAGACGAATTGGCAAATTCAAACATCTTCTCAAGTGCCTTTTGTCTGTCGAAAAATTTAAGTTCCAGCCCTCCGCCCTTGACACGCTTTATTTCGGAAACATTAAAAAGATTCAGCCTGTCAATTTCACTGTCTTCAGGCGGTTCGTCCGATAGCATAAGTTTTATGCAGTCATTAGTTGAACCGAATGCAAGCCTTTCAAGACCTGACTGAATGAAATTTACCGGCGGTTGCCTTATCGTTTCTGAAATACGGGTAAGTAATGTTCTGTAAGTCGGAAGTTCAAGTGTTTTTATTCCCTCTATGTAAGCATCTTTTTCGGGGAAACCTGCCTTTATACCTGCTTCATGTATGTTTCCGAGTTTGAGGAAAAAGTAACAAAAGAGCTTTCGCTTAACCGAGTTGGAATTTTGTGTCAATGTCAGGACACCTCCTTTTTCTGTAGTACGGAAGAAGTAACCTCCCCTGCATATACCTGAAAAAACGGCTTTTTCTGCACATGAACGTGCAGATTTCCGTGAAATAGCCGAAAGTTAATAATTAATTTACAATTTTCGTTTCCATTTCAGAATAAATTACTTATGATTTGCGAAAAACACTTGAAAAAAGTGTCGCATGATGATAAAATAGAAATGCAAATCTATTTTTGAGAACAATTTTACAGGAGGAGAAAATTTACATGAAAAATTTTAAGAAAATTATTCTTGTTACCTTAATAGCTTGTATGACCATTATGCCTTTCGCAACCGGTTGTAAGAAGAAGACCGACAGCAATGTTTCGAGTTCATCGGCTTCATCATCTTCATCAGGTGCTTCACAGGCAGATAATAATAGTGCGACTACCTCAAACCACAATGCCGCTGCCGAAACTCCGGTTCAGCCTGACGCACTTCCGGCAGGCGTGGAAACAGTCGGACAGATGGGTACTGCTCAACAACTCCACGACCTTAATGTAACTTGCAGTAAAATTGAAGCTGCTTACGGAAACGTTCAAGCCACCGATAAGGAATACCTTGAAATCAGCTTTTCAGTTATGAACTCCGGTGCTGAAGCTATTACTATTTCACAGCTTGCAGCATTCAAGGTTTACGTTGACGGCACTGAAATTCCAAACGCCGCAGGTTCTTCAAATGCACTTATGGCGGTTCTCACTTCGGGAACTACAGCGGAAGCACTTACAGGTACTATCAATTCGGGTTCTACACTCAATGGCTTTGTGGCTGTTGAAATGCCTGAAAAGTGGAAGGAACTCAAGCTTGAATTTGCACCTTTCCAAAGCGTTTCAAACGACTTCATTTCTTACACATTCAATTATGACGATGTTGCAAGATAATCTTTCAGTCTTATAAATCTGTTCATATGGGGGCGGGGGCCCCCCGAAGAGGGGGGGGCCCCCCAAAAAAAAAAAAAAAAAAAAAAAAAATAAAAAAAAAAAAGAGGAT
>URWK01000034.1 GCA_900551505.1 uncultured Ruminococcus sp.
GCGGCGGGGGGGCCGGGGGCGTGGGGCGTTCCAGGTTGTGGGGGGGGGGGGGGGGGCGGCGGGCGCCCCCCCCCCCCCCCCCCCCCCCCCCCCCGAAATCTTCCCGTAGCTGAAAATTTCCCGAACTTGCCCCCTAAAAAATTTGACCTCAAATCTACCTTGAAAGAACTTGAACCGCCCGAAATCCCATCAAAAAAATTCGCCCACGAAAACCTGTTCAGAACAAACCTGAATCCCCGGACGAAAATGTTTGATAAAATTTTATTAGGGTAAAAGTCTTGATTTTTTCTTTATTGCGTGGTATACTATAATTTAGTAGGATAGAGGAAGCACAAGACCGGATATTTTTTCCGGTCTTTCGTTTTATGAATGCTCTGCCTTTTAAGGTAAAAGAGATTCACAAATAATCCGTATAAGCTATAATCTGGGAGGAAATAAATGAAATTAAAGAAACTCGGTAATACTGAAACGAAGGTTTTTCAGATTGCAAAACCTCTTGCCGATGAACTCGGTTTAGATATCTGGGACATATGCTTTGAAAAAGAAGGTGCTTCATGGTATCTGAGAGTGTTTATTGACAAGCAGGACGGAGTAACAATTGAAGACTGCGAAAACCTCACAAGACCCCTCAATAAGTTGCTTGACGAAGATGATTTCATAAAGCAAAGTTATATTTTTGAAGTAGGTTCGGCAGGGCTTGAAAGAGAACTTAAAAGCGAAGAACATTTCAAAAAATCTGTTGGAGAGAAAGTCACAGTCCGCCTTATAAGACCTTTTAATAATCAGAAAGAATTTGTCGGAACGCTTTCGGATTTCGATAAGGACACGCTTTCGATTGTTTCGGAAGATACGGAAATAAGCTTTACATTCAATGAAGTGGCATTCGTAAAACTTGTTGATGAATTTGAATTTTAAAAAACTTCTGCGGTCATGAAAAGACTGCAAGTATAATTACACTGGAGGAATCTGTAAAAATGAGAAGACAGGAAACTAAAAAATCCGATGAAGATATTCAGAAAGAAAAAAATCAGGCTTTTTTTATGGCTTTAAGGCATCTGGAGCAGGAAAATGATATTCCGATGGACACACTTATCGAAAAGATTAAGTCCGCTCTCGAAAAGGCTGTAAGAAAAGTATATGATGACTGCGACAATATACAGATAATCATTGACCAAAATACGGAGGTCTTTTCCATAAAGATTATGAAAGTCGTTGTGGAAGATGAACCGCTTGACGGAAATGAAATCAATATTGACGTTGCAAGAAAAGACCACCCGAACGCTTGCGTAGACGATGTTATCGAATGGAACGTAAACACCGCACAATTCGGACGTGCTGCCGCTACTGCCGCAAAACAGGCTATTAAAAACGACCTTAAAGACATAAACCGTAACAACTTGCTCAGTCAGTTTCAGGATAAGGAAAATGAGTGCATAACAGCCCTCGTTACACAGATTGACCAGGAACACGGAACGGTTACACTGCTCTATGACAAGACAGAACTTTTCCTTTCACGCAAGGAACAGATTCCGGGTGAACTTCTCCGTGAAGGTCAGAGTGTCAAGGTTTATGTAACAGCCATTGTAAACAGAGAAAAGAAACAGCCGCTTATACAGATTTCACGTTCAAGAAAAGAACTTGTAAAGAGATTATTTGAAATGAATATTCCGGAAATCTTTGACGGCACTGTCGAAATCAAGTCCATCTCAAGAGAAGCAGGTTCAAGAACAAAAATTGCGGTATGGTCAAAGGATTCAAACGTTGATGCAGTCGGTGCTTGCATAGGCCCTAAGCGTTCGAGAATTTCCGCTATAGTAGAAGAACTTAACGGAGAAAAGATTGACATAATCCCTTACAGCGAAAAGCCTGAAGAATTTATCGCAAAGGCTCTCGCACCTGCCGAAGTCCGCAAGGTTACAATTGCGGAAGACGGTTCAAAGTCATGTTCTGTAATAGTTCCTAACAATCAGCTTTCACTTGCAATAGGCAACAAGGGTCAGAATGCGAAACTTGCCGCAAAGCTCACAGGATACAGAATTGACATAAAGCCCGAATTTGAAATAGCTGAAGAACAGAAAGAATCAGAATAATTATGGCTGTAAAAAAAGTACCTTTAAGAAAATGTTGCGGTTGCGGAGAGATGAAGCCAAAAAAAGAGCTTATCAGAATAGTAAAATCTCCCGAAGGCGAAATATCGCTTGACTTTACCGGAAAGAAAGCCGGACGAGGTGCATATATCTGTAAAAGCACCGAGTGCCTTAAAAAAGTAAGAAAATCACGCCGTATAGAAAAAGATTTTTCATCGGCTATAAGCGATGAACTGTATAAGGAAATGGAAAATGAACTCTCAGAACAGAATTGTTAATTTACTGATGATTGCAAGAAAAGCCGGTAAACTTATGCTTGGCTTTGATATGGTTTCGGAAGCCCTGAAAACAGGTAAGGCTGCCGCTGTAATATTCAGCGGTGATGCATCGGAAAGAACGAAAAAGGAAGTATTGTTTCTGATGAAGCGTACTGAAATTTCAGTTCCATGTTATACTCTTACGGAATATACGAAGGAAGCACTCGGTCATTCGCTTGGAAAGATGACGGCGGTTCTTGCGGTATGTGACGAAGGCTTTTCGGGTCAGATTGCAAAGCTTGTTTCAGACTGAACATAAATATGTATTCAGAAAGATGAAAGGGGGATTGGTTTATCCATGGCGATAAAACAGAAACTCACGGAAGTTGCAAAAGATTTGAATATCTCCGCTCAGGAAGTCATTGACATTATAAACGGACTTACCGGTGAATCGAAAAGAACTACATCGGTTTTGCAGGAAAATGAGATAAATCTGGTTCTGGAGGCGTATTCACAGAGGAATCAGGTTTCGGACTTCAATGAATACTTCAATTCAAAGAAGACCGATGAACAAATTGATAATGAAAAGGAAGAGTATATGACTAATAACAATAATCATAAAAATAATAATAATAATAACGGTCGCCGTCCCAATAACAATAACAACGGCAACGGTCGCCCGAATAACAATGCAGGCGGTAATAACAGAAAGTCTGGTGGCGGAAACGGTCAGAAACCGGTTTCACAGAAGCCAAGACAGGAACAACAGCATAAGCCTGCTCAGACAGCCCAGAAACAACAGCACGGTGAACGCACAAAGCTTAACACAAACGTTACAGCATCACAACCGTCAGTACCTACAGAAAAGGTTGTAAGAACCGTTGACACAAGGGGAAGTTATGTTGAACTCGACAAGTACAACGAACGTTACGAACAGATGGCAGGCGGTTCAACTCAGGGCGGCGGAAGACGTTCAAAGGATAATTACACAAAGAAACAGAAGATTACTCAGAAATCCGCTCAGAAGAACAGACAGCAGTTTTCAAGCAAGCGTGAAACAGAAGCCGAAAAACTCCGCAGACTTGAACTTGAGAGAGCGAGAAAACAACAGCTTAAAGTTCTTATCCCTGACAATATCGTAGTAAGCGAACTTGCGACACGCCTTAAAGTAACGGCTACCGAAGTTATAAAGAAGCTTATGGGACTCGGGGTAATGGCTACAATCAATCAGGAAGTAGACTTTGATACAGCGGCACTCGTTGCGGAAGAACTCGGTGCTAAGGTTGAAAAGGAAGTTATCGTAACAATCGAGGAAAGACTTATAGACAACAGCGATGACGATGAAGACAATTGCGAAGAAAGAAGTCCGGTAGTTGTAGTAATGGGACACGTTGACCACGGTAAGACTTCACTGCTTGACAGAATCAGAAATTCAAATGTTACCGAATCGGAAGCAGGCGGAATTACTCAGCACATAGGAGCTTACAGAGTAAAGGTAAACGATAAGGAAATAACATTCCTTGACACTCCGGGACATGAAGCGTTTACTTCAATGAGAGCAAGAGGTGCATCTGTTACCGATATTGCAATTCTTGTAGTTGCCGCAGATGACGGAATTATGCCACAGACTGTTGAAGCTATAAATCACGCAAAAGCTGCAAATGTTTCAATTATCGTAGCGATAAACAAGATGGACAAAATGGGTGCTAATCCCGATAAGGTAAAGCAGGAACTTACGGAACACGGACTTGTAATAGAAGAATGGGGCGGTGACACAATTTGTGTACCTGTTTCGGCAAAGACAGGCGAAGGCATAGACGATTTGCTTGAAAATGTACTGCTCGTTGCGGAAATGAAAGAACTGAAAGCCAATCCGCACAGACTTGCGAAAGGTGCTGTAATCGAAGCAAGACTTGACAAGGGCAGAGGGCCGATTGCGACAATCCTCGTACAGAACGGAACACTTCACCAGGGCGATGTAATCATTGCGGGAACAGCAGTCGGCAGAATCAGAGTTATGACAGACGACAAGGGCAGAGTTGTAAAAGAAGCAGGTCCGTCAGTACCGGTTGAAATCACAGGTCTTGCGGAAGTACCTTCAGCAGGCGACACATTCAATGCCGTAGAAGATGAAAAGCTTGCAAGAGAACTCGTTGAACAGAGAAAACACGAGGCTAAGCAGGAACAGTTCAGTGCATACCAGAAAATCACACTTGATAATCTTTTCAGTCAGATTGCAGAGGGCGAAATAAAGGAACTTCCTATTATCGTAAAAGCCGATGTTCAAGGTTCTGTAGAAGCCGTAAAACAGTCACTTGAAAAGCTCTCCAATGAAGAAGTAAGAGTAAAGGTTATTCATGGTGGTGTAGGTGCGGTTTCCGAAAGTGATGTAATGCTTGCGAATGCATCAAATGCAATTATCGTAGGCTTCAATGTAAGACCTGACCCGGTAGCTTCCGAAAATGCCGCAAGAGATGGTGTTGATATACGTCTTTACAGAATAATTTACGATGCTATCGAAGAAATCTCAACTGCTATGAAAGGTATGCTTGCTCCTAAGTTCCGTGAAGTTCAGCAGGGAAGAATCGAAGTAAGACAGGTTTACAAAATTTCAAATGTAGGTACAGTTGCGGGTTGTTACGTTCTCGATGGTAAAGTTACAAGAACAAGCGAAATCCGTGTTGTAAGAGACGGTATTGTAATCGCCGAAGACAAAATGTCAAGCCTGAAGCGTTTCAAGGACGATGCGAAGGAAGTTGTAAAGGGATTTGAATGCGGTATCACTCTTGAACATTTCAGCGATATCAAAGAGGGCGATATTTTTGAAGCATTCATGATGGAAGAATACAGAGATTAAACTTACAGGAGGATTAATATGGCAAGCTTTAAAGTCGGACGTATGGCAGAAGACATAAAAAGAGAAATGACAGCCATACTCAGAGAGTTGAAAGACCCAAGAATTGCAGAAATGCTTACTATCGTGCGTGTCGAACTTTCAAACGACCTCTCACACTGTAAAATTTTTGTATCATGCTTTGAAGGTTCTGAAAAAGCAAAACAATCTGTAAAAGGTCTTGAAAGTGCATCAGGATTTATAAGACACGAACTTTTTACAAGACTGAAAATGAGAAAATGCCCTGAACTTAAATTTATAGCGGACGATTCACTCGAACACAGTGCCGAAATTAACCAGAAGCTCAGGGAACTCATAAAGGAAGAAGATAATTAAATAAAAGTCGGCGGAGGGGAAAATAATTTTCTCCCCGCTGTAAAATAAAAGGAGTCAAAAAATAAATGCAGATTGAATATACCGATGCCATAAATTTTCTTATGAATTGCGATGACGCATATATTCTTACTCATCAGAGTCCTGATGGCGATACTATCGGTTCGGCATTTGCACTCTGTTATTTACTCAAGGAACTTGGGAAAAGGTCAAAGATAATCTGCCCGGACGGTCTGCCCGAAAGATACAATTTCATGTATACGGACTATGAAGAAGCGGATTTTGAACCTGACTGCATTATAGCGGTTGACATTGCCGACCCGAAGCTTTTAGGAAAATACCGTGAAGTATACGGCGACAAAGTTAATCTCTGCATAGACCACCATTATTCAAATATTCTCTATGCGGAAAAAACATTGCTCAATGCCCATGCGGGGGCTACCTGCGAAATCATATACAGATTGATAAACCTTGCGGATATAAGGTGTTCGGATATGATGGCAAGGTGTCTTTATACGGGAATAGCAACCGACACAGGTTGTTTCAAGTTTGAGAATACCACTGCCGAAACACACAGAATTGTTGCGGAAATGATGGACAACAACCATATCGAATACGCTAAGATAAACAGGCTTATGTTCGATATAAAAAGCCCTGCAAGACTCAGAGTGGAAAGGCTTGCATTTGATGCAACGGAATTTTACTTTGACGGAAAGTGTGCATTTATGCCGGTTACGGAAAAGATGCTTGAGGAAAACAATATTACATCAAATGACCTTGAGGGAGTGGCAACACTTCCACTACAGATTGAAGGCGTTGAAGTCGGAGTTACCCTGCGTGAGAGGGAAGAGAATGTTTTCAAGGTTTCCATGCGTTCAGGCGGTAAAGCCGATGTTTCGCTTATTGCAGGCAAACTCGGCGGAGGCGGTCATATCCGTGCGTCAGGTTGTCTGATGAAAGGCGAACTTCCGGAAGTAAGAAAAAAAATACTCAGCGTTATTGAAACCGCTGTCAAGGAGCAGGATTTATGAAAAACGGCATACTCTGTATAAATAAACCGCAAGGCTTTACCTCTTTTGACGTAATCGGAAAGTTAAGGGGTATTCTCAGGATGAGAAGACTCGGACACGCAGGCACGCTTGACCCGATGGCAACGGGTGTGCTTCCTGTTTTTGTGGGGACGGCAACGAAAGCTTGCAGTATACTTCCGGACACAGACAAGACATATATAGCAGGCTTCAAACTCGGGCTTATGTCGGATACACTGGACATAACTGGAAAGATTGTTGCGGAAATCACCCCGTCAGCCGACAGGGAAAGAGTTGAAGAAGTCCTTAAACCGCTCAGAGGCGATATTATCCAGACTCCGCCCATGTATTCCGCAGTTTCCGTAAACGGAAAAAGACTTTACGAACTCGCAAGAATGGGAATAAAGGTTGAAAGACCAAAGAGAGAAGTTACCGTATACGAACTCAGGCTTGAAGAATTTTCGGAAGAAACTTTTGAGGGAAAACTTTTCATATCATGCGGAAAGGGAACTTATGTCAGAAGTATAATCGAAGATATGGGCTATAAACTCGGTTGTGGTGCGATTATGACTTCACTTGTAAGGTGTACTTCATCGGGAATAACGCTTGACCAGTGTCACACCTTTGAAGAAGTAGAAAAAGCCGTTGCCAATAACACCATAGACGATATGATAATTCCGGTAGAAAATATTTTCAAGTTTCTTCCGGCACTTCACCTTAACGAAGCCCAGACCGGAATGTACAAGAACGGTGTTAAACTTGACCTCGATAAAGTATACAATACCAATAAAGGCGACCGTTTTTCAGTGTACGGCTATGACGGAGAATTTATAGGAACTGCTAAGAAAGATACTGAAAATAATCTGCTGAAAATCGAAAAGAATTTCTTTTAAGGGGGAACGCTTTTGAAAATAATCGACCTCGGAAGACCTGAAAAAAGTACTGCCGTAGCCCTCGGAATATTTGACGGAATACATCTCGGACATCGTGCGGTACTAAAAAAAGCCCTCGAACAGAAAGAATATGCACCTGCTGTGTTCACATTCTCGGGCATGGAACAGAAACACGGTGAACCTTTGTTGAAAATCATTCCCGAAAGCCAGAAATTTCTTATGCTTGACCGAATGGGCTTTGAATACCTCTACAGCCCACGGTTTACGGATTTCTGCGATATGTCGGCGGAAGACTTCTGTAAGGATATACTTGCAGGGAAACTCAATGCGGGAATAGTTGTGTGCGGTGAAAATTTCGTATTCGGCAGGAACGCAAAGGGAAATACCGATACACTTAAAAAATACGGCAAGACATACGGCTTTGGAGTAATCGTAATAAGCCCCGTTGAATATGACGGTCAGGTTGTTTCTTCAACCAGAATAAGAAAAGCCATTACCGATGGAAATATGAAACTTGCAAAGGAATTGCTCGGCTGTGAATATTCCGTTGAACGTGAAGTGATTTCGGGGAACAGGATAGGCAGAACAATTGATTTTCCGACCGCTAACCAACGACTTGAAGAGGGTCAGATTATTCCACGCTTTGGGGTGTACTCTTCGGAAACGGAAATTAACGGGCTAATCTATGAATCCATTACCAATATAGGCGTAAAACCGACTATTGATATTGAAACACCCGCACCGCTTGCGGAAACACATATACTCGGTTATCACGGAAACCTTTACGGAACGAAAATCCGTGTTATGCTGAAAGACTTTATAAGGGCTGAAAAGAAATTTTCATCTGTTCAGCAACTTAAAGAACAGATTGCCATTGACATAAAATCAAGATAACAGAAATTCCGTACCTGCAAAAAGTCGGATTTCATAAACACATTTATAAAAGGAGAATTTCAGATAAAATGAACAAAGTCAGAACTCGTTTTGCTCCAAGCCCTACAGGCTATATGCACATCGGAAACCTCAGAACAGCACTTTTTACTTACCTCATCGCCAAGCAGAATAACGGCGACTTCATTCTCAGAATCGAAGACACCGACCAGGGCAGATACGTTGAAGGTGCTACGGAAGTAATTTACGATACACTCAGACAAACGGGTCTTATATGGGATGAAGGTCCGGATATCGGAGGTCCTGTAGGTCCTTATATACAGTCCGAAAGAATGGGAATTTTCAAGGACTATGCATTGAAACTTATCGAAAGCGGACACGCTTATTACTGTTTCTGCACCAAGGAGAGAATTGAAGAACTTCACGCAGTACAGAAAGCGTCACACATTTCACCGATGTATGACCGTCATTGCCGTAACCTTCCGGAAGAAGAAGTACAGAAATTACTTGCGGAAGGCGTTCCTTATGTAATCAGACAGAAAGTTCCGACAGAGGGGACAACTACATTCCACGATGAACTTTACGGCGATATAACAGTAGAAAATTCCACACTTGACGACCAGATTCTTATCAAGGCTGACGGTATGCCGACATACAACTTTGCGAACGTAGTCGATGACCACCTTATGGGAATTACCCATGTAGTAAGAGGAAACGAATACCTTTCATCTGCTCCTAAGTACAATCTTCTCTATGAAGCTTTCGGCTGGGAAGTCCCTAAGTATATCCATGTTGAACACATCATGCGTGATGCTAAACACAAGCTTTCAAAACGTGACGGTGATGCATACTTTGGCGATTATGTGGCAAAGGGTTATCTTGTCGAAGCTATCGTAAACTATATAGCACTTCTTGGCTGGGCTCCTAAGGGTGAAAACGAAATTTTCAGCCTCCAGGAACTCATTAAGGAATTTGATATAAAGGGTCTTTCAAAATCTCCTGCGATTTTCGATGAAGCGAAACTTAAACACATAAACGGCGAATACATCAGAAAAATGACCCCTGAAGAATTTTATGCACACGCAGAACCTTACATTAAGCAGGTTGTAAAGAGAACAGACGTTGACCTCAGATTCATTGCGTCAATCCTCCAGCCAAGAACAGAAATCTTCACGGATATTCCTGCTCAGGTTGACTTTATTGATGCTCTGCCGGAATATGATAATTCAATGTACTGTCACAAGAAAATGAAGACCAATGAAGAAACTTCCCTCGAAGCACTGAAAAAGGCACTTCCGGTTATTGAAAACATTGACGAATGGACAGTTGACAATATCCATGAAAAATTGTTTGCTCTCATTGCTGAACTCGGCGTTAAGAACGGTTATATGCTCTGGCCTCTCAGAACAGCACTTTCAGGAAAGCAGTTTACACCGGGCGGTGCGATTGAACTTCTTGCAATTCTCGGCAAGGAAGACTCTGTTGCAAGAATCAAACACGGCATAGAAAAATTATCTTAATTCTATCATTGTATTATCACAATGCATTGATAGAATAATTGAAAGGTGGCATATTGTTTGCTGCCTTTCATTTTCTAAATCGCTGTAAGTCTTTTTTGACGGGAGTTTTTTCGGGGGGGGGGGGGGGGGGGGGGGGCGGGGGGGGGGGGCGGCGGGGGCGGCGGGGGGCGCCCGGCGCGGG
>URWK01000035.1 GCA_900551505.1 uncultured Ruminococcus sp.
GATCTGTCGGGGCCGCCCCCCGCGGGCGGCCCGCGCGCCCGCCCCCATTAGCCCCCCGTTCTGAATTACTTTCCCGTAAAAAGCTTTTGGGTTTAAGGAAACTTAAAATTATTTTTTCTGCAAACTCACTAAAATATCTTGCAAAATTCGCTGAAATATAATATAATAAACACAACAATATATTTTGTGCAGAAAATTTTTTTTAGGAGTGATTGAAGAAATGCAGAAAATCAAATCATCAAGATTAATTGCTATGATTCTTGCAACAGCTATGTTCATAACAGCAATTTTTGTATTGCCGGCACAGAAAGCTGATGTCAATGAAGTTTCAGCAGTTACAACCGAAAGCGGAGAAACTTATGAATACGGAAGCCTTGCAATAGGCGGAGGCGGTTTCGTTTCCGGTATCGTTACCGGCAAGAAAGCCATGTATGCAAGAACTGACGTAGGTGGTGCTTACAGATACGATTACACAACAAACAAGTGGGTTCAGATGCTCAACTGGATTTCAGAAGAGGACAGAGGTTATCTCAGTATTGAAAGTATTGCGATAGACCCTACAGATGATAATACAATTTACCTTTTCGCAGGCTGTAACTATTTCAGCGATGCAAAGAGTGTAATTATGCGTTCACATGACGGCGGTGAAACTTTTGATGTAATTGACGTTTCCGATTATATCCGTACTCACGGCAATGGCAACGGCAGACAGAACGGTGAAAGACTTGCGATAGACCCGAATGACCCGAACACAATTTATTGCGGTGGACGTACAGGCGGACTTATCAAGAGTACAGACGGCGGAGATACCTGGGAATTAATCTGGAAACCGGATGCTTTCACCAATAACACAAAGTGGCCTGCATGGACTGAATTTAAAGTTGACACTACAGAAAACGAAAATGGTATTTGCTCAGTAGTAGTTGACGAAAATGATTCAGATACTGTTTATGTAGCCGTTTCAGTAAGCGGAGAAGACAATGTTTTCGTAACACATGACGGCGGTAAGACCTTTGAACCGCTTTCGGATGCTCTCCCGACTGATTCATATCCACAGAGATTGAAACTTGACCCTGACGGCAACCTGCTTATTACATATATCGGCGGAATATCATTTGCCGGAAACGGTGGCGGTGCTTACAGATACAATGTTAAGGACAAGAGCGTTGATGATATCAGTATTGAAAAGTATTCAATCGGAGAAATTTCATGCCTTGAAGGCGATGCAAACAAAATGGTTGCGACAACTTGCGGACTTTGGTGGACACAGGCTTGGTCTGATGATTATACACAGAACTGTTATGGCGATGTAACATTTGTTTCCACAGATGGCGGAAAAACATGGAAGAGAAATGATATTGGTGCGGATTACGGTTCTACAAACAGACTTTCAACAGGCGGTAACGGCTGGATTTTCGGAAAGGCTATTCACTGGAGTGGTTCTATAGTCTTTAACCCTCAGAATGAAAATCAGGTATTCATTACTTCCGGAAACGGTATCTTCTGTTCTGATAATATCTGGGACGAAAACCCTCAGTTCTACTTCAAGGCTGACGGTATTGAAGAAGTCGTTGCACTTGACCTCGTAAGCGTTCCGGGTGGAGATGTCTATTCCGCAATCGGCGACTACAACGGATTTATTCACAAGAATATCAAGGAATACTGTAACGATTACCGTCCTTCAATCGGTTCAACAAGCGGTATTGCTTACTGTGCCACAAATCCGAAAATTATGGTAAGAATTGCTGAACATGATACTTGCGAACGCCTTACCTGCTATTCAACAGACGGCGGAGAAACCTGGACAGAAATGAAAAACGGAAAATCAAGCGGTAAAGTTGCAATTACCGAACTTGAAGACGGCACTTACAGAATACTCTGGAGCAGTGGAAATTCTGTGATGTACACTGATGATTTCGGTGAAACGTCATGGGAAACAGCAACCGGAGTAAGTTTCGGTCAGGGCTGTTCACCGGGAATTGCAGTAGACCGTGAAAACCCTGCATATGTTTACGTTGCAGGCAATGATAATAACCCTTATGACCCAAACACAAAGCCTAACAATATAATGTTTGTCAGCAAGGATTACGGAAAGACTTTCACAAAGAAGATAATATGCCCTTATGACCAGGCTGAACAGTACGGACGTATAACTTGCGGTACTGAAGGTCAGGTATTCGCTCCGGCAGGTTACTACGGACTCTGGGTAACAAATGACTACGGTGATAATTTTACAAAGATTGAAGGCGTTGATTACTGTGGTGCTGTAGGTATCGGAAAAGCCAAAGATGAAAATTCTCCTTACGCAGTATACATCTGGGGAACTGTTACAGGCTCAGACCACAGAGGAGTATACCGTTCAAACGATAACGGCAAGACTTGGGAAAGAGTGAATGACGATGCACACCAGTTCGGCGGTATCGGAAACGGTAAATTTATTATCGGCGATATGAACACATACGGTACTTTCTACATGAGTACAGTAGGACTCGGTATCGCATACGGTGCAATTGCGGACAGTGATACTCCGACTACTACAGAAACCACTGTTACAACCACAACTACCGAATTGACCGAAACAACAACAGAAACCGCTACTGAAACAACTACCGCTACAGATGATACAGCTACTACTTCGGGCGGAGCAGGCGAATTAAACCTCGGGGACGTAAACCTTGACGGAAAAGTAAACATTTCCGACCTTATGCTTTTTGCTCAGCACATCGCAGGCATAAAGAACGTTGAAGGTCAAGGTCTTCTCAATGCCGATATGAACGGTGACGGGAAATATAACATTACTGACCTTATGGCGATTGCAAAAGTTGTTGCAGGAATTGCATAATTTCATATAATTGACGAAATACACATAAACATAAAATGCCCCTTGAAGAAAGGGGCATTTTGAAATTGTTTTTGGGGGCGGGGGGCGCGCAACCGGGCACCCCCCCCCACAAAAAAAAAAAAAAAAAAAAAATTTAATAAAATAAAAAAAAAAAAAAAAATTATTTAAATAAAAAAAAAAAAAAAAAAAATCCCTTTTTAATAATGGTTTTTTTTTAATTTTTTTTTGGGGGGCGGCCCCCCTGGGGGCCCCCGCCCCCCAAAAAATAAATAAACTAAGGAGTTTTTAAAAAATATGAATTACAGAGAATACTGGTTTGCAAATAACCCATCAAAAGACGGTTATTACAAATGTGTGCGTTGTCACAAGAAATTCAAGAAAGCAGATATAGACATAGACCACATAATCCCACAGAATAAGGGCGGTACTGATAAACTTTCAAATCTTCAACCTATGTGCAAGCACTGTAACCGTTCAAAACAGGACAGCACAGACCGCACGGTTGGCGACTATATCAAAAATGCAATGAGAAATGCCATAAAGCCTAATAAAGTCACCATTACCGAAAAAGTTAATCCAATCACAAAGACAAAGACTATTATAAAGACTACTCCGACTTCAAAAACAAAGACAGTTATAACCACAAATCCGATTACAAAGAAGAAAAAACGCAGAACCACAACTACCCCAAGATGAGAAAATAATTGACAGTATATCATAATCTGTTAATGATAGCTAAAAAATCGCTAAGAATTTTGTGAAAAATTCCGATTTGTTATTGACCTCTCCACTTAAAATATATTATAATAAGAATTAAGAAAGGGGGAGATTACTATTAACAAGAAATTAAAAGAAAAAATTATTGAAGCTGTTTCATCAGTTCTTCCGATTACCGCAATTGTCATTGTTCTGAGTATCACAATTGCACCTATGCCGTTTGAAATAATCATGTTGTTTCTGTTCGGTGCGATAATACTCACTATCGGAATGGGATTTTTCTCACTCGGAAGCGAAATGGCGATGATACCGATGGGCGAAGAAACCGGCATAAGGCTCGTAAAGTCAGGTAAGATAAGCCTTATATGTCTTGTGAGTATCATAATGGGAACGGCAGTAACGATTGCCGAACCCGATTTACAGGTGCTTGCTGACCAAGTGCCGAGTATTCCTAAGATGGTACTTATACTCACTATCGCTATCGGTGTAGGCGTATTCCTGATGATTGCAATTCTGCGTACATTGCACAGATTACCGCTTGCACAGGTTCTCATTGTATTGTATTCAATCACATTCATTTTACTTATGTTTCTTCCTGACGAATTTATTCCGGTTGCTTTTGATTCGGGTGGAGTTACTACGGGAGCGATGACAGTTCCTTTTATAATGGCTCTCGGAATCGGTATTTCTTCAATCACAAACGATAATCGTTCACTTGAAGACAGTTTCGGAATGGTTGCATTGTGCAGTATAGGACCAATTCTTTCAGTAATTATTCTTGGAATTTGTTACAAGCCTGCCGAAATAAATTATTCATCGCAGGAGATAATAACGCTCTATGATACAAAGGAGCTTGCAGACAGATTTATTGAAGCATTTCCGGACTATATCAGGGAAGTTGCCGTTGCATTGTTGCCGATAGTGGCGATTTTCATGGTATTCATGTTATGCACGGGCGGAATAAAGAAAAAACAGTTCCTTAAAATCTGCGTGGGAACGGTTTATACATTTATAGGACTTGTGCTTTTCCTGACGGGTGCGAATGTAGGCTTTATGTATGTCGGAACATACATCGGCAAGGAGATAGCGGGAAATCATTCTTCATGGGTATTGGTTATTGTTGCCATGATGGTAGGATATTTTATTATAATTGCCGAACCTGCGGTAAACATACTTGCGAAGCAGGTAGCCGATATAACAGGAGGTTCAATCAGTGAAGGTGCTATTAAGAAAAGTCTTTCAATAGGCGTTGCGGTTTCACTGGGACTTTCAATGATACGAATTGTTACGGGATTACATATTATCTGGCTGTTAGTACCTTGTTACATAACAGCACTTACACTTACGTTCTTTGTACAACCTGTTTTCACAGGTATAGCCTTTGACAGTGGCGGAGTTGCGAGTGGTACTATGACAGCAACTTTCGTTCTTCCGTTTGCACTCGGAGCTTGTGAAAGTGCAGGCGGAAACATTATGACAGATGCTTTCGGAACAGTAGCACTTGTTGCTGTAACTCCTCTTATCATGATACAGCTTCTCGGACTTGTTCACAACCGTAAGGCCAAAAGACTTAGCATTATGGAAAGTGACAATGAAATTGTCGATTACTTCAATGATATAAGCGTAATTGATGAATACAGACAGCGGGAGGAAGTGCGGTAAATGGACAATAACGGAAGAAAAGATGCCCCCGATGCAAGAATGACTCTTTTGGTCACTATAGTTGACAGAGGTAAGGGAAAGAAAGTTTCTTCAATATGTACATCACAAAGTATATATTTTCAGTATATGTTTCTGGGATTCGGAACTGCCGAATCGCAGATTCTTGATTATCTCGGACTGGGAAAGACGGACAAGGATATTCTTATAGCACCTGTTCCGTATACTTCCGTTCCGAAAATCCGTCAGAAGCTTTATGATAAACTACAGCTTGAAAGGTCAGGTCATGGAATAGCCTTTACAATTCCCTTGTCTGCTGTGAGCAGGATTATTGAAAGAAGTACACCGGACGCTGATATGAAAGGAAATAAGATGGAACAACAGAACACGCAGGAAAAAGAACATCACGTTCTTATCATCGCTATCACAAATCAGGGTGCTGTTGATACCGTAATGGCTTCAGCACGTTCAGCAGGGGCTACAGGAGGTACGGTAATACACGGAAAAGGTGTATGGTCAAAAAAGGCAGAGAAATTTCTCGGGATAACCATTCACCCCGATAAAGAAATAGTCTGGATTATATCATCTCTGGAAAAGAAATCCGATATAATGACGGCTATTCAGCAATCGGCAGGTATACAGACGGAACATCACGGTATTTTGTTCTCTGTTCCTATTGATAATATTATGGGACTGAGTACGGCGAAACCTGTTGAATTTGAAGATACCGACAACAACGAAACAGATGAGTAAGAAAAAACGTTGCCTGAAAAACGGCAACGTTTTTTCTGTGTAACTTTTTCGGGAAATATGGAATATAATATATAAGCCTTGAATTATAAAATGCAGTGTGGTATAATCATAATGCAAAATCGAAAGGAGTAAATTTTATGATACCTAATGACCCTATAATACTTTTAAGCTTCCTGAATACAAAGCTTCGTGACAAGTATAAAGATATTGATGAAATGTGCGATGATATGGAACTTGACAGAGAACAGATTGAAAAGAAACTTCTTTCAGTCGGATATAAATATTCAGATGCAAGAAACCAGTTTGTTTAAGAGAATAAAAATAAAATATTTTATTCTACTTGACAATTGCCCTATATTGTGATATAATATTATAGTCCTTTAAGGATATTGGGGTGTAGCCAAGTGGTAAGGCAACGGACTTTGACTCCGTCATTCCGCTGGTTCAAATCCAGCCACTCCAGCTTAAAATTTTAAATCTGGGTGTGGCGCAGATGGTAGCGCGCTACCTTGGGGTGGTAGAGGCCGTGGGTTCAAGTCCCGTCACTCAGACTGCTTAAATACGTTGCTTCTCGAAAAGGGAAGCAACGTATTTTTTATTATGACATTTACGACACTTGTAAAATTTTAATATAAGAGTCTTGAAAAGTTTGAAACCATATATTATAATATGATTAAAAACAGATAAAGGAGTGTTTAGAAATGAACGAAACAATTAAAACTCTCGAAACAAGAAGAAGTTGCAGAAAATTCAAATCGGACATGATTACAGAAGAAGAATTACAAGCTGTTCTCAAGGCAGGAACTTTCGCACCTACTGGCAGGGGAATGCAGTCACCGATTATAATTGCCGTTACGAACAAGGAAATTCGTGATAAACTTTCGGAGGAAAACAGAAAAGTTGTTCCTGAATGGAAAGAGGGTTTCGACCCATTCTACAATGCACCTGTAATTCTGATTGTACTCGCTGACAAATCCGCAGGAACATATTTATATGACGGCTCTCTTGTAATCGGAAACCTTATGAATGCGGCATCAAGCCTCGGACTCGGAAGTTGCTGGATTCACCGTGCAAAAGAAGTTATGAATACAGACTTCGGCAAAAAACTTCTTGCTGACCTCGGCATAGAAGGCGATTATGAAGGAATCGGAAACGTGGCTCTCGGCTATGCTGACGGAGAACTTCCTGAGCCTGCAAAGAGAAAAGACAATTACGTTTACTATATTAAGTAAAATTTACTTTGATAACTGTGCGGGCAACTTGTTTTCAGGTTGTCCGTTTTATTTTTACAACAGAGAAATCTGTGAAAAAGAATTGTAATGATAATGTAAATATTTTATTATGTGAATATACTTGAAAAGATATTAAGTTTATGTTATAATAATTTCAATCTCAGATAACATATTTTTGAGAAGATAACTTGAAAGGAGGTAAATATTTTTATGAATCCGATTGTATGGGCAATAGTGTTTGTAATACTGGTAATCGCTGAACTTGCAACGTGCCAGCTTGTTTCAATCTGGTTTGCAATCGGGGCATTGTCAGCGTTTGCGGTTTCGTTTTTCCTGCCGGTCTGGGCACAGATTGGAGTATTCATTATAGTATCTGTTGTAACGCTTTTGATTACCAAACCTTTGCTTCAAAAAATGTCAGTAAAATCATGCGTGCCGACAAATTTTGAACTCAACATAGGCAAGACGGGGATAGTTACAGAAGAAATTAATGCGGAACTTCACACAGGCAGAGTGAAACTCGGAGATGTCTATTGGCAGGCAGTTTCCGAGGATAACGAAATTATACCCGTAAACACTTCCGTAACGGTTACGAAAGTCGAACTTACAACACTTACGGTTACAAGGACAAAAATAAACACTTGATAAGGAGCAGAACATGAACACTGATAATCCGCCACATTAACCAAGACGGAATTTGAAATAAAATACACATTAATTTTGTCCGATACGGACAGGAGGAAAATTTTATGGGATATGCTATATTAACAATCATTGTAATTTTATTGCTTATTGTGGTTTCATGTATCAAAATTGTACCACAAGCTCAGGAATACGTTGTTGAACGTCTGGGTACTTTCTATGCTGAATGGCATACAGGACCTCATTTCCTTATGCCGTTTATTGACAGAATAGCAAAGAGGGTTTCCGTGAAAGAACAGGTTGTTGACTTCAAGCCCCAGCCGGTTATTACAAAAGATAATGTAACTATGCAAATTGATACAGTTGTTTTCTTCCAGGTAACAAATGCAAAACTTTTCACATACGGCATTGAACACCCGCTTTCGGCTATCGAAAATCTTTCGGCGACAACGCTTCGTAATATAATAGGTGAAATGGAACTTGACGCAACACTTACTTCAAGAGATGTAATCAACACAAAAATCACTTCAATTCTCGACCAGGCAACGGATAAATGGGGAATAAAGGTAAATCGTGTGGAACTTAAAAATATTCTCCCACCTCGTGAAATTCAGGACGCTATGGAAAAACAGATGAAGGCAGAACGTGAAAGACGTGAGAAAATTCTCCAGGCAGAAGGCGAAAAGAAATCACAGGTTCTCGTTGCCGAAGGTGAAAAGGAATCCGCCATTCTTCGTGCGGAGGCTGACAAACAATCCCGTATTCTCCGTGCGGAAGCTGAAAAGGAAGCTACAATTCTTCGTGCCGATGCTGTCAAGGAACAGAAAATCCTTGAGGCAAAGGGTGAAGCTCAGGCTATTGAACTCGTTCAGCAGGCAATTGCAGAAGGTATAAAGAAGCTTAACGAAGCACAACCGACACAGAATGTTATCGCTCTCAAATCGCTTGAAGCATTCGAGAAAGCGGCTGACGGCAAGGCAACAAAAATCATTATTCCGAGTGAAATTCAGGGAATGGCAGGGCTTGCGACAAGTCTTAAAGAGCTTGTGAAAGACGAAAATCCTGAAAAAACAGAGGTGAAAAAGCCTCTTCCCAAAAACTAAGCAAAAAATTTGTTGAAAATGACGAATAACTTTAAGGCGGTTTTTGCCGCCTTTTTTTGTTATATCAACGATAATATTCCGTTAATCTGTTTCACTCCCGATTTTCACATTCTTCACGCATATTTCAGATAAATCGTTGAAATTGTGGCGTTTGTTAAGAAAAATCGGATTGTTTTTTGAAATAAAACTGTTGAAATATAATCACTGTTTCGTCATTATGCACAAAAATATTGTGTTGCAGTGTACTGTTTTTACAAACTTTCAAAATCCCCTTTACAAAAATATATAAATATATTATAATACAAATAGTTTAAAAGAACGGTCAGTTAATTTGATATGTAATAATACACAAATCAATTATTTGCCGTTTTAATATTCTGTCGTTGAGACAGTTCGGAGAATGGATTGTGAAATTACGTTTAAACGTTTTCGTAATCATTCACAGGAATTGCAAAATGCAATTCTCGTATTTTTGTAAACACTTTATTAATGTATGGGCAACCATACGAAAACTCTGTATTCATGCAGAACTATTTTTTAGGAGGAAGAAAAGAAAATGCTTAGAAACAAGGCTACAAAGTCAGCTATTGCTGGTATCCTTTCACTCGCTATGGCAGCTTCCGGTGCAGTGTCAACATTTGCTCCACTCGCACTTCAGATGACAACAGCTTCAGCAGGTGAAGAACTTGGTCAGGTTGATTTCAACAAGGGTGCAGGTCTTCCATGGCACGTTTGTGAATCCATGACAGGTAAACTCAAATTCGATATCTCAGGCGGTAC
>URWK01000036.1 GCA_900551505.1 uncultured Ruminococcus sp.
CCCTTTACACACTCCTTGACGAAGTGCCGATAGATGCCGCAAGATTTTTCTTTAATCTCAGGGAGGCAAATTCTCAGTTTGAATTTGACCTTGACTTAGCGGTGGAAAATTCTTCACAGAACCCTGTTTACTATCTTCAGTATGCACACGCAAGAATTTGAAGTATTGTCGCAAACCTTAAATCAGAAGGCTTTGAAATCTCCGATGTTACAAGAGAACAGCTTAACCTTATGACCACTCCGCAGGAAACCGAACTTATACGTTTCCTTGCAGGTTTCCCGAATGAAGTTGACCTTTCGGCGAAGGATTACGACCCTGCGAAGATTACAAAGTATGTTGTTGACCTTGCCACACACTTCCACAAATTCTATGACGCTTGCAGTGTTAAGAATGCCGAAAGCGAAGACCTTAAAAAAGCAAGACTTCTCCTTTGTGATGCAGTACGTCAGACAATAAAAAATATCCTTGGAATGCTGAAAATAACCTGTCCGGAAAAGATGTGACAGTCCGTCAGAAAAAGGAAACTTACTCGTACTCAAATTATTATATGAATCTGGCTGGAGGAAAAAATGGAATTACCGAGTCACTTGCCGTTAATCCTTGACGGAGCAACGGCGACTAATCTCATGAAAAAAGGAATGACTATTGAAGACTGTCCGGAAAAATGGATACTTGAACACCCCGAAAAATATTGTGAGCTTGCGGAAGCTTATGTAAAAGCCGGCTCTCAGATAATCTATGCCCCGACATTTTCCGCAAATCCCGAACGCTTGAAACGTTTCGGCTTGGAAAAACAGACTAAGGAAATTAACACTAAACTTGTTGAACTTGCAAAAAAAAGTTCGGGCGATGCACTTGTTGCCGGAAATATCTCGTCAACAGGAATGTTGCTTGAACCGTATGAGGACATAAGCCGTTTTGACATATATTATACTTATCTCGAACAGGCGGAAGCTCTCGCAGAAGCAGGCGTTGACCTTTTCGCAATCGAAACAATGACTTCAATAACGGAAGCACGTTATGCCGTGCTTGCCTGTAAACGTTTTGATTTGCCAATTTTTATCACCTTTTCATCAGACGAAGACGGTATGCTTGCAGACGGTTCAAGCGTACTTTCCGCATTAATCTGTTTGCAGGAAATGGGCATAAACGCTTTTGGGTTTAACTGCATGAACATTGAAGATATGACAGAAGTTCTTAAAATCATTTTTCCATATGCGAAAGTCCCTGTTATCGCAAAGCCTTATGCAAGTATCTCAGATGAATCAAGTTCTTATAGACTTTCTTCCGATGAAATGAGCCGTCAGATTACGGCTCTGCTCGAAAACGGTGCAGAAATTCTCGGAGGTTGTTGCGGAACATCTCCTAAACATATTGCGAAGCTTAAAAAGACCGTTGAAGAATTTGACTTTTCAAAACTAAGGCTTGACAAATATGATGATGAAGAACAACTCGTGCTTGCAAATTACCTCCAGCCGTTCTTTATTACGGCTGACAATCTTGAGTACAGTCAGTCGCTGGAATGCAGCAACGATATGTCCGATGAACTGCTTGAACTAAATGACACAAATACCGATGCTATCATGATTGAACTTTTCAGTTATGACGATGCGGTAATGTTTTCCGAAAACGCTCATATGGCAACTCTCCCTGTTATTTTCCACTCCGAAAGCAGAATAGCCCTTGATACTGCCTTATTTCTCTATGACGGCAGAGCTATGATTGACAAAAATTGTGAAATCGAGGAATATGTACTCGAAGACCTCGCTCAACGTTACGGGGCAATTCTCTACTGATTATCTCCCGTTTGTATAAACTGCCCAATAAATATGCAGGTTTTCTGTGTATTTTAACAGTTTGGTAACATATTAAATTCTGAAATGTGTTACAATTTTTAAGATGTGAAGTCGGTTTTTTTGGAAGCTATGTGAATTGTGACGGTTTTTTTCCGTAAAACCATAAAAAGATATTGCAAATTCTCTAAAAATTCTGTACAATAGTATTATCAGCACTCTTTACAGTGCTACCGACTGAAAAGTATTAATTATTTTAAAGAGGGGATATAAAAGAATGTCAAACAGACTGTTTCAGGGACTTGTTCACCAGATGCGTGACACCATTGACGCTACTATCGGTGTCGTTGACGAAAACGCAACAATTATCGCCTGCAGTGAATTAAGTAAAATCGGCACAAGCAACGAATTTGTTTCACTTGATTTAAGTGACAGCCACGATATTTTTATAAGAGATGGTTATACTTACAAGCCTTTCGGCTCTCACAGCAAACCGGATTATGCGGTTTTTGTGGAAGGTACTGACGATATGGCGGCTAAATACGCAAGTATCATGGCTATAACTCTCGCAAATATCAAACAATATTACGATGAAAAATATGACAGAAACAACTTTATCAAAAACGTTGTACTCGACAATATTCTTCCGGGCGACATCGTCATCAAGGCAAGAGAACTCCATTTCAATTCGGAAATCAGCAGAGTTGTCTTTCTCATAAGAATCGTTTCCGCAAACGATATTTCGGCTTATGACGTTATACAGAACCTTTTCCCTGACAAGAGCAAGGATTTTGTATTTAACATAACCGAAACCGATATTGTGCTTGTAAAGGAAATCAAGAACACTGTCGAATCAAAAGACCTCGAAAAACTCGCCCGCTCGATTGTGGACACTCTCAGCAGTGAATTCTACACCAGAGTAAATGTTGGTATCGGTACAACTGTTGTCGGCATAAAGGAACTCGCCCGCTCATTCAAGGACGCTCAGGTTGCCCTCGAAGTAGGTAAGGTTTTCGACACCGACAAGGCTATTGTAAGTTACGACAACCTCGGTATCGCAAGACTTATATACCACCTTCCGACAACTCTCTGCGAAACATTCCTTAACGAAGTCTTCAAGAAAAGCAGTATTGATGCACTCGACCATGAAACCCTTTTCACAATACAGCGTTTCTTTGAAAACAGCCTGAATGTTTCGGAAACTTCAAGAAAACTTTTCGTACACAGAAACACTCTTGTGTACAGACTTGAGAAAATCAAGAAACTTACGGGGCTTGACCTCAGAGAATTTGACCATGCGATAATCTTCAAAATTGCCCTTATGGTCAAAAAATATCTCTCCGCAAACCCTACAAAATTCTGATAAAACACAATAAGAAAACAAATATTTTTGCCTGACGCTTTGCGGTGTTAGGCAAAAACTGTTATTGAATAAAGGGACGGTGAAAACTTGGTAGAATTACGTAATGTGTCGGTAACTTATTCATCAAACGGAACAGACGCTTTGAATAATGTCAATCTGACAATAAGAGATGGTGAATTTGCCTTTATTGTCGGGTCGTCAGGTGCCGGAAAAAGTACCATTATAAAATTACTGCTCAGGGAAATTCAGGCGACAGAGGGAACTGTAATTGTAAACGGTTATAACCTCGGGAAACTCAGACGCAGAAAAATTCCCTATTTCCGCAGAACTATAGGTGTTGTGTTTCAGGACTTCAGGCTTATTCCGACAATGACCGTATACGACAACATAGCGTTTGTACTCAGGGTTATCGACGCTCCGAGAAAATATATAAAGGAACGTGTCCCATATGTTATATCGCTTGTGGGACTTGAAGAAAAAACCTGGGACTATCCTACGGAACTTTCAGGCGGTGAACAGCAGAGAGTTGCCATGGCGAGAGCCCTGGTAAATAACCCAGAACTTATCATCGCTGACGAACCTACGGGAAACATAGACCCGAAACTTTCCTATGAAACCGTTGAACTTCTCCAGAAAATCAATCAGTGCGGTACTACCGTTCTGATGGTTACGCACGAACACGAACTTGTAAAATATTTCGGCGGTCGTATCATAAATTTAAGTGAAGGTTCAATAGTTTTCGATAATGTCATAGGAGGAGCAAAAGATGAAACTCAATAGTTTTGCTTACCTTATCCGTGAGGGTATGGGCAATATCCGCAAAAATAAAGTAATGGTCTTTGCGTCATTCTGTGTAATGATGGTTTCACTTCTGCTTGTGGGCTTTTCCGTGCTGTTTACCATAAATGTAAACCTGATTGTCGGAAACATCGAAAACAAGAATGAAATTATCGTGTATCTGAATGACGGCTTGACCGATGAAAGCATTAAGGCTATCGGTGAAGACCTGAAAAACATTGAGAATATTACAGAAGTTAATTTCTACTCAAAAGATGAAGCTTATGCGGACTTCACGGAAAATATGGCAGGTTATGAAGAATACTTCAAAGTCATTGATGAAAGCCCGTTGCCCGATTCCTACAGGGTAAAGGTCGCAGATACCGAAAGAATGGCAAACACTGTGGCAATTATAAAAAATATTTACGGCGTGGACGACCTTTCAGCTCCTATGGACTTTGCGAATATCCTTACCGAACTGAAACGCACAATATCTTTAGTTTCCGCAATCGTAATCGTGGCTCTTGTAATAGTTTCGATTATCATAATTTCAAACTCCACAAGGGCAAGTGTTTTTTCAAGACGCAAGGAAATCAACATTATGAAATATGTCGGTGCAACAAACGCCTTTATAAGAATCCCTTTCTTCGTGGAAGGTATGTTTACGGGATTTCTGGCAGGTATCTTTGCACTCGTAATTACATGGCTCTCATATAATTCAATGCTCGATATTCTCACCCGTGATACTTCGCTGTTTCTTGTGCTTAATCTCGGCAGTCTTGTGCCGTTCAAGTCTGTTGCCTTGCAGACCGGTATAAGCTATGTTGTCGCAGGTTCTCTGCTCGGTTCTCTCGGCAGTGTCATCAGTACAAGAAAACATCTCAAAGTTTAACTTCAGGAGATAAAAAAATGATTAGAAACAAAAGAACTCTTTCAAACTGTAAAAAAATCATTGCTCTTGTTCTCTGTATTTCTCTTACAACTGCCGGATTTTCGGTTGCTTCTTCCACTCAAAAAGAAAACACGGTTTATGCGAAAACAATTGAAGAACTCGAACAGCAGAAACAGAACAATTCCGTTTCCATAAGCAGTTATGAAAAGGAACTTGAGGAACTGCAAAAACAGATTGATGCTTCACAAAGTAATGTTGCTGCACAAGAACAGTATCAAAAACAATTGTCTGCTAAAATCGCCTTGCAACAGGAAAATATAAACATAGTCAATCAGCAACTTAACGAACTTGAAAGTCAGATTGCCGAAAAGCAGAACAAAATTACCACGCTTCAGGGCGACATAGAACAGAAAAAAGCCGATATGCAGGGCAGCATTGACAACTTCAAAAAAGCTGTAAGAGCTATGTACATCAACAGCAATAACGGCATTGCTTCCGTTCTCGCAGGTGCTACAAGCTTCTATGACGTACTTTCGAGAATAGAGGTTATCGCAAGAGTTTCCAGATACAATGACAAAGTTATTGATGACCTGAAAGTACAGATTGATGAAATGAACAAGCTTGAAGCAGAACTTGAATTACAGAACACGGAACTTGAGCAGAAACACAATGAGGTCAATTCCAAAAAACAGGAATACACTCTTGCATTTCAGAATCTCAACAATGACTACAAGAAATCTCAGTACGAAATTGACCGCATAAAGCAGGAACAACAACAATTACAGCTTTCCGCTGACCAGAAAAAAGCTCAGCAGGAAACCATGAAAAAGGCTCAGCAGGACATTGAAAAACAGATAAAAGCCCGTCAGGAAGAACTTAAACGTCAGGAAGAACTCCGCAAACAAGAGGAAGAAAGAAAACGCAAAGAATCCGAAAGTATTTCGCAGTCAATAAGCGTTTCCGAATCCCGGAAAGCCGTTTCTGTATCTGTAAGCGAATCGGAAAAAAGAGCTTCCGAAATTTCTTCATGGATTTCAGAGTCAATGAGTATCTCCGAAGCGGAAGAATGGAAAAAAGAATCCGAACTTATCGAACAGTCAAAGCAGGCTTCCGAATGGCTCGCCAAACAGACCACTCCCCCGACTGAACCGCCCGTTGTAACCACCACGACTACTTCCAGACCGCAATATGACGGTGGAACTTTCCAATGGCCTGTTCCGAATTTCTATTACATTTCCGACTACTACGGAATAAGGGACTGGAATGACCAGGGTATGCACTACGGGCTTGACATATCGGGCGAAGGCGTTATGTATGCTCCCGTGGTTGCAGGCGAAAGCGGTACTGTAATTCTCGTTTCAGACTGGTGCGAACACAATTACGGCAAAAACGGCAACTGTTGCGGTGACGGTTACGGAAACTACGTTGTAATAGACCACGGCGGAAAATATTCAACTCTTTACGGTCACTGTTCTTCCATCGCCGTTCAGGTCGGTCAATATGTTGAACGTGGTCAGACAATTGCCTATGTCGGCTCAACCGGCTGGTCAACGGGAGCTCACTTACACTTTGAAGTAAGAGTAAACGGAATGACCGTTGACCCGCTTTCATATCTGATGTATTAATAAAAAATTATCTATACAGGGGGAACTCCGATGACAGATGAAACCAATAATAAAAAGAAAAAGTTTATGCTGAAAAGTGACAACGATTCAAAAAATACAAGTATGTTCCGCCCCATACTTGTTTCATGTTCAATAACTTTTGTAGTTACACTTCTTTTCTCTTTTCAGGTGTTCAGCCAAACTTTCAGATATGCGAAGGAAACTGCTGACAAATACGCAAGAGCCGAAGAAATCTCACAATTCGTAAATGAGAATTTCTACAAGGAAGTTGACGAAGAAAAACTTATGAACAGTATGCTTACAGGTTATGTAAGCGGACTTGATGACAAGTATTCACGCTATCAGACTCCGGAAGAATATGAAAATACCCAGCAGACCGACAAAGGTATGATGACAGGTATCGGCGTTACTGTAGAGAAGACTGAAGACGGTTACATGAAAGTTACCGACATCACAACAATATCCCCCGCAAAGAGAATGGGTGTACTTATCGGCGATATTATCACGGCTGTTGATGGTCATGACGTTAAGGAAACAGGTTATAACGAATCCATCTCACTTATCAAGGAGGGCGACCTCGGCGTTGACGTGGTACTTACGATAAAGCGTGGAGATGAAACTCTTGACCTGCCTGTCACAAGAAAACAAATTGAAGTGCAGACTGTAAAATGGGAAGTCCTTGAGGGCAATCTCGGCTATATCAGAATAGAACATTTCAGAAGTAACACTTTTGCCCAGTTTGAAACTGCTTTAAAAGAACTTGACGAACAGAATGTAAAGGGTTATATATTTGATTTGCGTGATGACGGTGGCGGACTTGTAAATGCCATGTCCGACTGTCTTGACCCGTTGCTTCCCGAAGGCGATATCGCCATTGCAACATATCGTGACGGACACACGGAAGTTATCTGCAAGTCAGATGCGAACGAAACAAATTTGCCTATGGTCGCAATCATGAACGGCAATACCGCAAGTTCTTCCGAATTATTCATTGCTTCCCTGCGTGATTTCAAGGGAATTAAAACCATCGGCACAAAGTCTTTCGGAAAAGCCATTATGCAAACCACTTCCCCGCTTAAAACAGGCGGTGCAATTACCGTTACCGTTGCCGAAATCAAAACCACCAAATCGGAAAGTTATCATGGTATAGGGCTTTATCCGGATTATGAAACAGAACTTGATGAAGGCGTTGACATAAACGATAAGGAACACACAGGAGATAACCAGCTTCAAAAAGCTGTCGAAGTCCTTAAAACCGAAATTAACTAATTCCTGAAATCCCCTTATTGATGGTATTCACGAAAAAATCTTAAAAAGCCCTTGACTTTATGTAAGTTATGTGATATTATTAATATACCTCTTTCAGAGGTATATTTTTTTGCGTTCTTTTATCCGTGTGTTCTATCCGTTTCGGTTTCGGAAAATCTTTGAGAGCATGGTCTTGAACGTAATTTTAAATGCGGTAACAAACGTCAGGAGGTGCCTATATGAGAGTTAAAGTAACTTTGGCTTGTACTGAATGCAAGCAGCGTAACTACAATTCAAAGAAAAACAAGAAAAATGACCCTGACAGACTTGAAATGAACAAGTATTGCAAGTTTTGCAGAAAACACACTCTGCACAGGGAAACTAAGTAAAAACGGGCGGAGGTTACTATGGCCAAAAATAAGGACAAAGAAAAGTCTGAGCTCATGAGCGTAACTGCTACAGGTCCTGCAAGGACTTCCAAAAATGAGCCAGCAAAAACCTCAGCCAAGGGAGGAAAGGAAGAAAAACTTTCTCTCAAAGAAAAAATCTCCCGCTATTTCAGAGACCTTAAAAGCGAATTCAAAAAAGTTACCTGGCCTTCAAAAAAGGAAGTCATCGACAATACTGTCGTTGTCCTTGTAACTGTTGTTCTGCTTGGTCTTTTCGTAGGCGGTCTTGATTTGGGTATGTACAAGTTGCTCGAACTTTTCCTGAACAAGGCCTGAGATTCCTTTATTCATCAACATATATCGCTTGTCAGCTAAAAGGGAGGAATAATAATGTCAGACGTAGCACAATGGTATGTTGTCCATACTTATTCCGGCTATGAAAACAAGGTTAAACAGAACATTGAAAAGGTTGTCGAAAACCGTAACCTTAAAAAAGTTATTCTTGAAGTAAAAGTGCCGACTGAAACTGTAACGGAAATTGCCGATGGAAAAGTAAGAGAAATCGAAAGAAAACTCTATCCGGGCTATGTCATTATAAAAATGGTTTATAATGAAAGTATCAAAGATGCCTGGTATGTCGTAAAGAATACCCGTGGCGTTACAGGATTTGTCGGCCCTAATTCAGAACCTACTCCCCTTTCCGAAAAAGAGCTTGAAACTATGTTCGGAAAACCACACAGCGATGTGGAAACCAATTTTGCTGTAGGCGACAGTGTAAAAATCTTGGGAACTTCTATGGATGGCTTTCCGGGTATTGTTCAGAGCCTTAATACCGATGAGGACAAGGTTGGTGTCATGGTTTCCATGCTCGGACGTGACACTCTTGCAACTTTCAGTCTTAATCAGGTTATGAAGGTTGACGACTAAACACAAATCATTCACTCTATCTGTCTCGGAACTGAAAAAATATTTAAAAAGTTCCGACAGCGTTAACTTTAACGCTGTGTGGGAGAGATGAAAAATTCATTCGTATATCTCGCCATTTACCACAAATTATGGAGGTGCATTTAATCATGGCACAAAAAGTAGTTGGTTATATCAAATTACAGATTAATGCAGGAAAGGCTACTCCTGCTCCACCTGTCGGACCTGCTCTCGGTCAGCACGGTGTTAATATCATGGCTTTCACAAAGGAATTCAATGAACGTACAAAGAATGACATCGGTCTTGTAATCCCTGTTGTTATTACAGTTTACGCTGACCGTTCATTCACTTTCGTTACAAAGACTCCTCCGGCTGCCGTTCTTATCAAGAAGGCTTGCGGAATCGAAAGTGGTTCAGGTGTTCCTAATAAGACTAAGGTTGCAACAATCACCAAAGAACAGGTTCAGAAGATTGCTGAACAGAAGATGCCTGACCTCAATGCTTCAAGCCTTGAATCAGCTATGAGCATGATTGCAGGTACAGCTCGTTCAATGGGTGTTACTGTTGTTGACTGATTTTTTTAAACCGAATTCCGTTTTGCCCACATGGTGGGAGGAATTTTCGTCATTTTCCGCTAACCGATTTGCGTCATAAAAGCAAT
>URWK01000037.1 GCA_900551505.1 uncultured Ruminococcus sp.
ATATTCCCTATCGAAAACACAAAAAAAAAAGCCGCCCCCCCAACCCACAAAAAAAAATAAAAAAAATTATATTATTAAATCGGGGGCCCCCCCGGGGGCCGCGCGGGCGGGGGGCCCCATGAAAGTTCTCCATACCATTTAACTGCGGATTAAAGTTGTTTAATATGCACAAATCGAACCTTTAAAATAAAGCTATTTTCACGATTTTGAGAAAAAGCCTCACTTTTACTTTGACATTCGTATTATTTGTGGTAAAATATTATTGATAATTGTATTCATTATGGAAAGGAGTTTTCTTATGCCAAAAGTAATTGCAGTTACCTCCGGAAAGGGCGGTACAGGTAAATCTTCTATCTGCTCCGGTCTTGGCTACTCTCTCGCCAAGCAGGGTAACAGAACCCTTATTATTGAACTCGATTTCGGTCTGAGATGCATGGATATTATTTTCGGTATGCAGGACGCTATTCAGAAAGACCTCGGCAATGTTATCGCCGGTGACTGCGATATTCTTGACGCTGTCGTTCAGGTCAAGATGGCAAGTAACCTCAGTATACTGTGTGCCCCTGAAAATCCTTTTGCAGTAGTCACGGCAGAACAAATCGAAGACATTTGTCAAAGAATAAAAAAATACTATGACTACATAATCATTGATACCGGTGCAGGTATAAACTCTCATGTATTCGATATTGTGGAACAGTCAAATCTTATTCTTGTTGTAACAACTCCTGACCCTATATGTGTCCGTGATGACCGTATGATGTCCGATGAATTCTATAAAAGAGGAAATCAACGCCAGCGTCTTCTCATCAATAAAGTCAATAAAAAAGCTCTCGGTTCTTCAATAATCAGAGACCTTGACGAAATTATTGATACTATCGGCGTTCAGCTCATCGGCGTAATTCCTGAAGACTATGAACTCGTTGTAGCCACAAGCAAAGGTCAGCCGATACCTTACGGAAGCCCAAGTCTTATGGCTTTCGATGCAATTTCAAAACGTATTCGTGGCGAAGACGTTCCTCTTACAATAAAAATAAACTGATTACCGCTTCTGAAGCGTAATGGGAAGCCCTCACCTTCTCAGGTGGGGGTTTGATTATCAATAATATTCAAAACAATATATAATCATCTTTCGGGAGGAGTAATTTTTATGAATATAGCACTAATAGCCCACGATGCAAAAAAAGAACTTATGGTTCAGTTTTGCATAGCCTACTGTGGTATTCTCTCCAAGCACAATCTTTGTGCAACAGGTACTACAGGTAAACTTGTCAGCGATGCAACCGGTCTGAATATTTCAAGGTATCTCAGTGGTTCTCAGGGCGGTGGCGAACAAGTTTGTTCACGCATTGCTTGTGATGAAATCGACCTTCTGCTCTTTTTCAGGGACCCTATTACCGCAAAGGCAACAGAACCTAATGATTATGACTTGCTCAGACTTTGTGATGTACATAATGTTCCCGTTGCCACAAATATCGCTACCGCCGAAGCCCTCATTCTCGCACTTGAAAGAGGCGACCTCGATTATCGTGAGTACGGTACTCCAAAGCTTTAATATATCCCCCTATTTACAAATCAAAAATAGTGTGTTATAATAATTTTCAGTCATTAATAATGTTTCTGAAAATGCCGATATGCATTAAATTGATTGAAACAAACTAATTGCTTTGTCGAAATCGCTCTTGTCTTTGGCAGGAGCGTTTTTTAATTTTTACCCAAAATTTTTTATCAGGAGGTTTTCCCATGTCATTATCTGTACAAAGACCTAACGGAACTGAAGACGTTATTCCAAGTCAGGTTTACAAGTGGCATACTGTAGAGCTGACCGCAAGAGAAACTGCCGAGAAGTTCGGTTTCCACGAAATCCGTATTCCGACTTTTGAACAGACAGAACTCTTTCTCCGTTCTGTAGGCGAAACAACAGATGTAGTACAAAAAGAAATGTATACCGTTTCCGCTAAGGAAAGTAAATTCACACTCCGTCCGGAAGGTACTGCCGGCACTATGCGTGCAATGCTCCAGAACGGTTTACTTAATGAAGCCCTTCCACAACGTGTGTTCTATATACTCTCCTGCTTCCGTCATGAACGCCCGCAAGCCGGAAGACTGCGTGAATTTCACCAGTTCGGCGTTGAGATGGCAGGAAGCAAATCCCCTTCCGCTGATGCCGAAGTTATCTCACTCGCCAAGACTATCATTGACAGACTCGGACTTAAAAACATTGAACTTTATATAAACTCTATCGGTTGCCCGGAATGTCGTAAAAAGTACCACACAGCCCTTAAAGAATACTTCTCGTCAAGAAAAGACGAATTGTGTGATACCTGCCTTTCAAGACTCGAGAAAAACCCTATGCGTATTCTCGACTGCAAGAGTAAAATCTGTTCAGCTATCGCAAAAGATGCTCCGGTTATTCTTGACTACCTTTGCGAAGAATGTTCAGACCACTTCAAGACTTTGCAAGGTTATCTTACCGCAATGAACATTGACTTCAAGATAAATCCTAAGATTGTCCGTGGGCTTGACTACTACACAAAGACTGTATTTGAATTTGTAACAACCGATATCGGAGCTCAGGGTACTGTATGCGGTGGCGGTCGTTATGACGGACTTATCGAAGAACTCGGCGGACAGCCAACTCCTTCACTCGGCTTTGCAATGGGACTTGAAAGACTTATCCTTACAATGCAGAAGCAGGGTTGTAATTTCCTCGAAAATGAAAGCTGTGACCTCTACATTGCCTCTATGGGCGAAAACGCTCACATAAAGGCTATGACACTTACCCAGAAACTCCGTGAAGAAGGCTATTGGGTTGAATATGATGTTATGGACAGAGGACTTAAAGCCCAGATGAAATATTCAAACAAGCTTAAAGCCAAATTTACTATGATTATCGGCGATGATGAACTCAGTGCAGGCAAGGCTAAAATTCAGAATACCGAAACCCGTGACTTCACCGAAATCAACCTTGACGGCGATATTGTCGATGCTTTTTCGGGTGTTATGATTGATTATATGTTCGCTTCCGAAGATATCTTCAATAATGCTCCCGCTCAGCAGTAATTTTAAGATATGATTGAAAATTCTGTTGTAACTGCCACTGCGGTAACTGCTTTCATGACTGTTATCGTGCCTGTTATCACGGTAATAGTCCTCTCGATAAAGAAGAAGCTTTCTCCAATGCCTTTTTTCTGCGGAGTAGGTTCGTTCTTTATATCTCAGGTAATTTTAAGAATACCGATTTTACAGATGCTTTCAAGATATGAAGCTTATCAAAGTTTTGTATCAACTAAAATCGGGCTTGTAATTATCGGAGGACTTACGGCAGGGCTTTTTGAAGAAACTGCAAGGCTTGCATTTGCTAAATTTATTCTGAAAGACAAACTATCTTATAAAAATACTGTTTCATTCGGGCTTGGGCATGGTTTCTGTGAAATGATTATCCTTGTGGGACTTAACTCGGTAATTTACCTTATCATGATGTTGCTTCTCAATTCGGGTTCTCTTGAAACGGCACTTTCAACCTCTTATTCTGCGGAAAATGTTTCGCAGATTACAGACCTGCTCACCTCGTTTACAGCCGGAAGCCTCTATCTTTCAATAATAGAACGTTGTTCGGCGGTTATGTATCATGTTTTTGCAACTACTCTCATATTCGAGGGCATAAACAGAAAAAAGACCGTTCAGTATTATTTACTTGCAATCCTTGCACACACTTTACTTAACAGTATTGCGGTACTGATTCCGAATGTATATGTCGTTGAAATTGTATTGCTTGCCCTTACTGTTACTGCCACTGTATTCACAGTGAAGCAGAAAAAATATTTTTCTAATTTTCAGGAGGAATAATTAAAAAATGGCTGATAATATGAAAGGCTTGAAACGCTCTCATTACTGTAATGATGTTGACGTTGAAAATATCGGACAAACCGTTACTGTCGGCGGTTTTGTCCAGAAAATCAGACAACTCGGAAACAACCTTATATTTATAGACCTCAGGGACAGAACAGGTATTGTACAACTCGCATTTGATGAAAGTTCAGACAGAGAAATCTTTGAAAAGGCTTCATCTTGCCACAGCGAATATGTACTTATGGCAAAGGGCGTTGTAAGAGAACGTTCCAGCATAAACAAAGAACTTAAAAACGGAAGAATTGAAATTCTCGTTTCTGACCTGCGTATTCTCGCAAAGGCTCAGACACCACCTTTTGAAATCCAGAACGAAACAAAGGTTAATGAAGAACTCCGCCTTAAATATCGTTATCTTGACCTTCGCCGTCAGCCTCTCCAGCACAATATAATCATGCGTCACAAAATCGCTATGGCTGCCAGAGAATACTACTATTCAAAGGGTTTCATCGAAATCGAAACTCCTATGATGATTAAGTCCACCCCTGAAGGTGCAAGAGATTACCTCGTTCCTTCCAGAATCCATAACGGCAAATTCTATGCACTTCCGCAGTCACCACAGATTTATAAACAGCTTCTCATGATTGCCGGCATGGACAAGTATATCCAGCTTGCAAGATGTTTCAGAGATGAAGACCTCCGAGCAGACAGACAGCCTGAATTTACTCAAATCGACCTTGAAATGTCATTTGTTGATGTAGATGATATTCTTGAAATGACAGAAGGATTTGTTTCATACCTGTTCAAAAAGGTTCTCAATATTGATATTCCTGTTCCGCTTCCACGTCTTACTTACAGGGAGGCTATGGATAAGTACGGTTCTGACAAACCTGATACACGTTTCGGTATGGAAATTCAGAACATTTCAGATACCGTAAAAGATTGCGAATTTGTCGTATTCAAGTCAGCTATCGAAAACGGCGGAAGCGTAAGAGCTATCGTTGCCAAGAATTCCGCAAAAACTCTCACAAGAAAAGAAATTGACAAGCTTACAGAACAGGTTAAGGGCATCGGTGCAAAGGGTCTTGCCTATGTAAGATGGACTGACGAAAAACCTAACTGCTCATTCAATAAGTTTCTCAAAGAAGGTGAACTTGAAGCCATTCTCGAAAAAATCGGCTGTGAAAAAGGTGACGTTGCACTCATCGTTGCCGATAAGGATAAAATCACCTTGCCTGTACTCGGAGCATTAAGACTTACCGTTGCCAAGAAGCTCGATATAATTCCGGAAGACAAGTTTAATTTCCTCTGGATTACGGAATTCCCGTTCTTTGAATGGGACGAAGACAGTCAAACATGGCTTGCAATGCACCACCCGTTCACAATGCCTATGGACGAATGTTTGCAGTATCTCGACACCGCACCTGAAAAAGTTACCGCAAAGGCTTATGACCTTGTACTTAACGGCGTTGAAATGTCTTCCGGCTCTATGCGTATAACAGACTATGAACTTCAGCAAAAAATGTTTGAAGCACTTGGTCTTACCGATGAAGAAATCGAAGCTAAATTCGGATTCCTCGTTGACGCTTACAAGTACGGAGCTCCTCCGCACGGCGGACTCGGAATAGGTCTTGACCGTCTTGCAATGGTTATGTGCCATGCCGAAAGCCTCAGAGATGTAACCGCATTCCCGAAAGTACAGAATGCCAGCGAACTTATGTCCGCCTGCCCTGCCGAAGTCGATAAGGAAAGCCTTGACGTTCTCGGTATTCAGGTTGTAAGACACGAAGAAGACTAATAAATAAATTCTATGTTCTCCGGAAGTTTTCCGGAGAATTTTTTTATGGGGCGGTCGCCCCACATCCTCTCGAATAAGTCAATTTGTACTAAAAACAACATATACTGCTCATTCTCTGGAATCTGGTTTATTGCGATGTAATTATATTATAATGTCGCCTGCATGAATATCATCTTTATGTAAAATTCAGATAATATTTTTGTTTGATTCAGAAAATTAAGTATTATTTGCTATAAACTTTATTTTTAACGATATAATATACTTAAAACTATTTTTTATTCGGAAATTTATGTTTTGCGATGATTTTTATATAATTCGCTTGACAAATTATTTTTATCTGCTATAATATTATTAAAAGGAAGTGATAGATATGAAAAAAAGTGTCTATAGCCTTGTGCTAATGGACGATGTAGTAGATGCTATAGATAAACTCGCATATTCTATGAATACCAGCCGTTCAAACCTTATAAACCAGATTCTCGCTGAAAAGGTTTCTTATATAACTCCCGAAAAGCGTATACAGGATATCTTCACCCGTGTATGCAAGATTATTGACAATGACATGAACCAAATTTCCAATGCGGTTATTTCCAACAGTACATTGTCACTGAAAAGCCCTGTAAGATACAAGTACCGACCGACTGTAAGATATTCCGTGGAACTTTACAGAAATCCGAAAAATGCTATCGGTAAACTGAAAGTTTCTATGCGTACACAAAATGAAAGTTTGATTCAGCTTATAAACCGTTTCTTTGTATTCTGGTCACAGCTCGAAGAACAATATATTGCTCCGCATTATCCGGACGGAATTGAATACAGCATCGAAAACGGTAAGTATGAGAGAATTTTCAAACTCTCTCCTGCTTCGGAATATTCCCCGAACAGTGCCGAAATCGGAAACGCTATCGGGAATTATATAAATACTTTTGATGTAATCCTTAAAACCTGGTTTGAATCAGAAAAAAATCAGACAATCAATGGTCTTTATAAGAACTATTTCGACCATCTCAGATTTCTGATATAATATATAGAGAAAGAGGGAAACAATATATGAATGCTCAGAAATTTACACAAAAATCACTTGAAGCCATTCAGGATGCACAAGATATTGCTATTCAATATCAGAATATGAATATTGAACAGGAACATCTGCTTCTTGCTCTCGTACAGCAGGAAAACGGACTTATACCGCAACTCCTTAAAAAAATGAATGTCAATGTTGACAGTGTAAAAAATACTCTTGAAGACTTTATCGCAAAGCTTCCTAAAGTTTCGGGAAGTGGCAGACAGGCTAACACAGTATATCTTACACCTAATGTTGACAAGACTCTTACCGAAGCCGAAAATCACGCCAAACGTATGAAAGATGAGTATGTATCAGTAGAACATATAATGCTCGCCCTTCTCGATATGCCTAATGCAAATCTTATAAATCTTTTCAGAATAACGAACATTGACAAAATGCGTTTCATGACCACTCTCGCAAGCGTTCGTGGCAATACTCAGGTTACAAGCCAGAACCCTGAAGAAACTTACGATGTACTCGCAAAGTACGGTCAGGACTTGGTTGAACTTGCTAAGAACAATAAACTTGACCCTGTTATCGGACGTGATACGGAAATCAGAAACGTTATAAGAATACTTTCCCGTAAGACCAAGAACAACCCTGTTCTTATCGGTGAACCTGGTGTAGGTAAAACCGCCATTGCCGAAGGACTTGCTTTAAGAATTGTCCGTGGTGACGTGCCTGACAGCCTTAAAGAACGTAAAATATTCTCTCTCGATATGGGTGCATTGGTTGCAGGTGCTAAGTACAGAGGCGAATTTGAAGAACGTCTGAAAGCAGTTTTACAGGAAATAAAAAAATCAGAGGGCAGAATTATCCTCTTTATTGATGAACTTCACACAATCGTCGGTGCAGGCAAGAGCGATGGTGCTATGGACGCAGGAAACCTCCTGAAGCCTATGCTTGCCCGTGGTGAATTACACTGTATCGGTGCGACAACTCTTAACGAATACAGACAGTATATTGAGAAAGACCCTGCACTTGAAAGACGTTTCCAGCCTGTAATGGTTCCAGAACCGACCGTTGAAGACACTATTTCAATCCTCAGAGGTCTTAAAGAAAGATATGAAGTATTCCACGGCGTAAAAATTCATGACAGTGCTTTAATTGCCGCCGCTACACTTTCAAACAGATATATTTCGGACAGATTTCTTCCGGACAAGGCTATTGACCTTGTCGATGAAGCTTGTGCAATGATTAGGACTGAAATGGATTCTATGCCGTCAGAGCTTGACGAAATTTCAAGAAAGATTATGCAACATGAAATTGAAGAAGCTGCTCTTAAAAAGGAAACCGATAAAATTTCCGCTGAACACCTTAAAGAAGTACAGAAAGAACTTGCCGAAATGCGTGAAAAATTCAACGCTATGAAGGCTCAGTGGGAAAACGAAAAGAATTCTATCGGCAAAGTTCAGGGACTCCGTGAAGAAATTGAAAAGATAAACGGAGAAATTGAAAAGGCTGAACGTAATTACGACCTTAACAAAGCCGCAGAACTTAAATACGGTAAACTCCCTCAGTTACAGAAAGAACTCGAAGACGAAGAAGCAATTGCCGAAAAGGCTCAGAGCGACACTTCATTGTTAAGGGATAAGGTTTCCGAAGAAGAAATTGCCAAGATAATTTGCCGTTGGACAGGTATCCCTGTTGCAAAGCTTATGGAGGGCGAACGTGAAAAACTCCTTAACCTCGACAGCATACTTCACAAACGTGTAATCGGTCAGAATGAAGCAGTCGAAAAGGTAAGCGAAGCTATTATGCGTTCGAGAGCAGGTATTCAGGACCCGAACAGACCTATCGGTTCATTCCTGTTCCTTGGTCCTACGGGTGTCGGTAAAACGGAACTTGCAAAAGCACTTGCGGAATGTCTGTTCGATGATGAAAAGAACCTTATCCGTATCGATATGAGTGAATATATGGAGAAATTCTCAGTAAGCCGTCTTATCGGAGCTCCTCCAGGATATGTCGGATATGAAGAAGGCGGTCAGCTTACAGAAGCTGTAAGAAGAAAACCTTATTCAGTAATCCTCTTTGATGAAATCGAAAAGGCTCACCCTGATGTATTTAACATTCTCTTACAAGTCCTTGATGACGGCAGAGTTACAGATTCTCAGGGCAGAACAGTTGACTTCAAGAATACAATTATCATTCTTACCTCAAACCTCGGTTCTCCTTATATCCTCGACGGCATCGAAAACGGCGAAATCACTCAGGAAGCAAGAGATAAGGTTGACAAACTTCTCAAACAGAATTTCAGACCGGAATTCCTCAACAGACTTGACGAAATCGTATATTACAAGCCTCTTATGAAAACCGAAATCGGTCATATTGTTGACCTCATTCTTGACAAGCTCCGTGACAGACTTAAAGACAAGCAGATTGACATTGATGTTACCGAAAGTGCGAAAGACCTCATTATCGAACGTGGTTTTGACCAGAACTTCGGTGCAAGACCTCTTAAGAGATTCATTCAAAGCAAAATCGAAACACTTATTGCAAAGAAAATTATCGCTGATGAAGCTGAACCAAACTCAACACTTACTGTTGATGTCGAAAACGGCGAATTTGTAGTAAGATAAACCTTTAATATAAACCCGGGGGGGGGGGGGGGGGGGGGGCGGGCGGGGGGGCGGGGGGGGGGGGGGGGGGGGGGGGGGGGGGGGTGTTGGGGGGGGGGGGGGGGGTGTGTGTGTGGTAGAAAGTTGGGGAGTAATTCGCTGGGT
>URWK01000038.1 GCA_900551505.1 uncultured Ruminococcus sp.
CCCCCCCCGCCGCCCCCCCCCCCCCCCCCCCCCGCCCCCTCAAAAAATAAATTCAGCAGACAAACTAAAAGAATACATCCTGTATAAAAATTTTCAAGCCGATGAGCAGGAGCAATATTCCGCCTGCTACCTTCGCAGTTTTCCCGAGGCTCGCTCCGCACTTCTTCCCCAGAATTATCCCGACAAGACTACACACAAATGTTATAAACGCAATCACCGCTGACGGCACAAGAATTGTGTTTCCTGTAGCCGAAAGGCTTATACCGACTGCCATTGCGTCAATACTTGTTGCAAATCCCTGTACAATTATAGTTCCGCAATTTATCGACATCGGTGTTGTTTCGGATTCTTCGGAAGCGGTTTCTCTGAGCATCTTTATGCCTATAAACCCTAAAAGCAAGAGTGCTGTAACATGGTCATATGCCGTGACATATTCCGAAAAAGACTGCCCCAGCAGATACCCCAGAACAGGCATTACACCCTGGAACAGTCCGAAAACAAGTGCATTAAATACATTCCGGGGAGGTTTCATTGCCCCGCAAAGTCCGTTTCCGAGTGCCACCGCAAAGGCATCTGCGGAAAGTCCCAAAGAGATTATTATAATTTCTGCAAGCCCCATAAAACCTCCCTTATTCTGTTATTTATATTCTTCTTGCGAGCAATTCCGAATATTCCGCTCTGAAATCCGCAAAAGAATTATTATCAAGTGCATCTCTTATTTTTTCCATAAGTGTATTGTAGAAATAGAGATTGTGCATAACCGCAAGTCTTCCTGCAAGCTGTTCTTCTGCCTTGAAAAGATGACGGACATATGCCCTTGAATGATTTCTGCACACCGGACAATCACAATGTTCATCTATCGGACGGTCGTCAAGTTCATAACACTTATTTTTCATGTGCATTATACCGCTCCATGTGAAAAGTGTAGCGTGTCTTGCGTTTCTGCTTGGCATTACGCAGTCGAACATATCTATACCCCTTGCGACACCCTCTATAATATTTGAAGGCGTTCCGACTCCCATTAAATAACGTGGTTTGTCAACGGGCATATGAGGTTCTACCACATCAATTATCCTGTACATAACTTCCGTTGGTTCTCCGACCGCAAGCCCTCCTATTGCGTAGCCGTCAAGGTCAAGTTTCTTTATATCTTCCATGTGCTTAACTCTGAGGTCTTCAAAAGTACAACCCTGATTAATTCCGAAAAGCAACTGATTCTTATTAATCGTATCGGGTAATGAGTTAAGTTTCTGCATCTCCGCTTTACATCTTGCAAGCCATCTTGTAGTACGTTCTGTGGAATTTTTCGCATATGCATAAGTTGCGGGATTTTCAACACATTCATCGAAAGCCATTGCTATAGTTGAACCGAGATTTGACTGTATACGCATACTTTCTTCAGGACCCATGAAAATTCTGTGACCGTCAATGTGTGAAGCGAAATATACACCTTCCTCTTTTATCTTACGCAGTGAGGAAAGAGAAAATACCTGAAATCCTCCGCTGTCTGTAAGAATTGGTCTGTCCCAGTTCATGAATTTGTGAAGTCCACCCAGTTTTCTTATAACTTCATCTGTCGGTCTGAGATGCAGGTGATAAGTATTGCAGAGTTCAACCTGACATTTGAGGTCTTTAAGGTCTATCGAGGAAATTCCGCCCTTTATAGCCCCCGCTGTTCCTACATTCATAAAAAAAGGTGTCTGAATAGTTCCGTGAACTGTTTCAAAAACTCCCCTTCTTGCATTACCTTCTTTTTTTATTAATCTGTACATTCTTTACTCCCCTGAATTTCTTATATAATAATCATCGCATCGCCGAAACTGAAAAATCTGTACTTTTCTTCAACTGCGGTCTTATATGCGTTCATGGTCTTGTCATAGCCGAGAAACGCCGAAACAAGCATTATAAGCGTACTTTCCGGAAGGTGAAAGTTCGTTATAAGTCCGTCTATAGCCTTGAATTTATATCCCGGATATATGAAAATATCTGTATAACCGTCATGTTCCGCAATTTCATCATAGAATGTTGCCACACTTTCAAGTGTTCTGCAAGTTGTAGTTCCGACCGCAATTACTCTGCCACCGTTTGCCCTTGTCTGATTAATCAGGTCTGCGGTTTCTTTCGGAAGATAATAGTGTTCGCTGTGCATCTTATGTTCAAGCACTTTATCTTCTTTAACCGGTCTGAATGTTCCAAGCCCCACATGAAGCGTTACAAAGGCGGTATTTATGCCTCTGTTTCTCAAATCTTCAAGCATTTCTTCCGTGAAGTGAAGTCCTGCCGTAGGTGCTGCCGCCGAACCGAGTTCCTTTGAATAAACTGTCTGATAACGTTCCTTGTCTTCAAGTTTTGCGGTTATATAAGGCGGTAAAGGCATTTGTCCGACATCTTCAAGGGCTGTGAAAAAGTTTCCTTCGCATTCAAACCTTACAATTCTGTTTCCGTCATCTTTCACTTCAATAACTTCCGCTTCAAGTCTTCCGCCACCGAATACAAATCTTGTGCCGACTTTGGCTTTTTTGCCGGGACGACAGATAATTTCCCAAACCTTGTCGCCTTTCTGTTCGAGCAGGAGAAACTCTATAAATGTTCCGTTATCTTTCTTTTCTCCGTAAAGCCTTGCAGGTAATACCCTTGAGTCGTTCATTACGAGCAAATCACCTTTTTTAAGGAAATTGCATAAATTATAGAAATGAGAGTGTATTATTTCTCCCGTCTGTCTGTCAATTTTCATAAGCCTTGAGATATTTCTCGGCTCAACAGGTGTCTGTGCAATCAGTTCTTCCGGCAATTCGTAGAAGAAATCTGATTTTTTCATATTACTTATATCCATTCTCCTTAAATACTCCTTTTCTTTCAGTCATTCATTGCAGTTTTGATTTATTTTTTCTTGTAAAATAACAAAAATATATTGACAACAAAATGATTAGATGATATTATAAACTTATAAAATCAAGTTTCACTACCAATCCGGTTGTGAAACTTCAGAACACAACTTACGGATAGAGGTGCGGTGAGATTAGTAGTAACAGTATCATAACCGATTAATTGCTGTTATCGAAAGGCAGAACCGCCGAAGAATATCTTCCCTTTTCGGTTACGGGGAAATAATCTGGCAATCGCTCCGAACAGGACTTTTGCTGTCATCATGCTTTAATTTAATGTGATGGAGAGCTATCAGCAAAGGATAAAAAAATTATCCTTCAACTGCAATTTCTATTATATTATATTGCATGATGAACCGGTTTTCAACCGGTTTTTTTAAATTTTATAAATTTTAAAGGAGTTTTCTAAAATGAAACAACAGTTTAATGTAGGTATCATCGGTGCAACAGGTATGGTAGGTCAGAGATTTGCCACACTTCTTGAAAACCACCCTTGGTTCAATGTAACTACTCTCGCCGCTTCACCACGTTCAGCAGGCAAGACATACGAGGAAGCTGTTTCTAAAAAGTGGGCTATGGACACACCAATCCCTGAAAAAATGAAGTCTATTGTTATGATGGACGCTACAGGCGACATTGATAAGATTGCTTCACAAGTTGATTTCGTTTTCTGTGCGGTTGATATGAAGAAAGACGAAATCAAGAAACTTGAAGAAGCTTACGCCAAGGCTGAATGCCCTGTAATTTCTAACAACTCAGCTAACAGAGGCGTTGAAGATGTTCCGATGGTAGTTCCTGAAATCAATGCCGACCACCTTGCAGTTATCGAATCACAGAAGAAGCGTCTCGGCACTAAGAGAGGTTTCATTGCCGTTAAGTCAAACTGTTCAATTCAAAGTTATGTTCCTGCTCTTAACCCGCTCAGAAAGTTCGGTATTACAAAGGTTCTCGCTTGTACTTATCAGGCAATCTCCGGTGCAGGTAAAACTTTTGAAACATGGCCTGAAATGGTTGATAACCTTATTCCTTACATCGGCGGTGAAGAAGAAAAGTCAGAACAAGAACCTCTCAAGGTCTGGGGTACTGTTGAAGACGGCAAAATCGTAAATGCCACAACTCCTTCAATTACTACACAATGCCTCAGAGTACCTGTTTCAAACGGTCATACCGCTGCTGTTTTCGTATCTTTTGAAAAGAAACCTTCAAAGGAAGAAATCCTTGAAGCATGGAAGAATTTCAAGGGCGAACCTCAGGAACTCGAACTCCCGCTTGCTCCGAAGCAGTTCATTCACTACTTTGAAGAAAATGACCGCCCACAAGCTAAGCTTGACAGAGGACTTGAAAGAGGTATGGCTGTTTCTGTAGGCCGTCTTCGTGAAGACACTCAGTATGATTACAAATTCGTATGCCTTTCACACAACACTCTCAGAGGTGCGGCAGGTGGCGGTGTACTTCTCGCCGAACTCCTCGCAGCAAAGGGCTATCTTGACTGATTAAAATTTTTCAAATCAATATAAATTGAGGTGTATTCAAATGAAAAACACTATTTTCACCGGTGCAGGCGTTGCCATAGTTACTCCTATGAACGCAGACGGAAGCATTAACTATGAACAACTTGCATCGTACATTGAATTTCAGATTTCAAACGGTACAGACGCTATTATTTCCTGCGGAACTACCGGAGAATCTTCCACAATGACCGATGAAGAACACATTGAAGTCATGAGATTTACTATCGAAAAGGTTAACCATCGTATTCCTGTAATCTGCGGTACGGGAAGCAATGACACAGCCTATGCGGTAAACCTTTCAAAGACTGCCGAAGCCCTCGGAGCTGACGGACTTCTGCTTGTTACCCCTTACTACAATAAGACTTCACAGAGAGGTCTTGTAAAGCACTTCAAGGCTATTGCCGATGCTGTAAAGATTCCTTGCATCGTATACAATGTGCCTTCAAGAACCGGTGTGAACATCAGCCTTGACACATACAAGGAACTCGCTGAAGTTGAAAATATCGTTGCCACAAAGGAAGCAAGCGGTAACATTTCAGCAGTTGCCAAGATTATCGCTGAATGCGGTGACAAACTTGACGTTTACAGCGGTAACGATGACCAGATTGTTCCGATTATGTCCCTCGGCGGAAAAGGCGTTATTTCTGTACTCTCGAACGTTCTTCCGAAAGAAACTCATATGATTACGGAATACTGCCTTAAAAATGATTTCGTATCCGCTTCAAAACTCCAGATTGAATATCTCGACCTTATAAACAAGCTCTTCATAGATGTAAACCCTATCCCTGTAAAAGAAGCTCTCAATATCCTCGGTATGAATGCAGGCGAATGTCGTATGCCTCTCTGCTCAATGACTGATGCAAATGTTGAAACTCTCAGAAATTCTATGAAAGCTCACGGTCTTATCTGATTAATGACAATTACGGCGACAGACTTTATTGATAATAAAGTCTGTCGCCGTTTGAAAATAAGCTAACTAAAAAATTAAGGAAGTGAATCCACCAATGACTAACGTTGTTATAAGCGGTGCTAACGGAAAAATGGGAAAAACTATTTACAACTGCATTTCTGAACGTTCAGACTGCAAAGTTGTAGGCGGTATCGACCTCAATACAGAACCTTATGCAGATTTCCCGATTTTCAGGACACCTGCCGAACTCTCCGCACTTACCGAAAAACCGGATGTTATTATAGACTATTCACACCCTTCAACACTTGACGGACTTTGTGAATACGGACTTATGACAGGAACTGCAATAGTTTTTGCAACTACAGGCTACAATGAAGAACAGATTGCTAAGATAAAAAAGACTTCCGAACAAATTCCGGTATTCTTTACCTTCAATATGTCGCTCGGTATAAATCTTCTCTGCCAACTTGCGAAGAAAGCTACCGCTGTTCTCGGCGACCAGTTCGACATTGAAATTATCGAAAAACACCACAATCAGAAAATTGATGCTCCGAGCGGTACTGCAATAATGCTTGCAAATGCCATAAACGAAACTCTCGGCAATTCACATTACTATGTTTATGACCGCCATTCCCAACGTAAAAAACGTGACAAGAATGAAATCGGTATGCATTCCGTAAGAGGCGGTACTATTGTCGGCGAACATGAAATTCTTTTCGCAGGAAAAGACGAAACCATAAGCCTTACACATACCGCATATTCAAAGACTGTCTTTGCCGTAGGTTCTATCAATGCGGGAATTTACCTTAAAGGCAAACCGGCAGGTCTTTACGATATGAGTAACCTTGTATAATCCGGAAGAATAACATAAAGCTCTTTGTCATGTGAATTTATTCAGCCTCCCTTGCATATATATTAGAAAAATCCATTTTGCAAGGGAGTGAGCTTGTTTGAACAATTCAACCGACAGAGCGGTTGTCCTTGGTCAATACATACTTGAACATCGTGCTACCGTCAGGGCTGCCGCAAAAGAATTCGGCATAAGCAAAAGCACCGTTCACAAGGACGTTTCTGAAAGACTTTTTGAAAAAGACCCCGTTCTTTATCCTCTTGTCAAGGAAATTCTTGAGATAAACAAACAGGAACGCCATATCCGTGGCGGACTTGCAACAAAGAGAAAATATGAAGAAATCGCAAGACTTAAAAAGCTGAAAAATCAGGAGCATTAAACTTTTTCTCCATATACAAAAAAAAGAAACGCTCTCTTTTTTCAAAGGAGCGTTTTTTATTTTCCTATCGGGTCAAAATCTTTTTCAGTGTCTTTGCCTGATGTGATAAAAATTCTGCCATTGCACAATACTTGTCAACAAAAATTATAACTACTGTTTCCCTATATTTCGGAAGTCCGAGCGTAAGAGGAAACATATGTTTGAGTATTATATCCTGCTCAACCGGACTTATCTCAAAGTTTTCACACGCATTCTTTAATGCAATTTTCGGGTGTCTTGCATTATGGAACTGCTCACCTGCTTTTCTGATGTACTCTTTTCTGTTATAGAAAAAAAGGTCATGCAACAAGCCTGCTCTTGCTCCTGCGTGTGCATCAAGCCTGAGAGCCTTACACACAAGATAATTGTAATATGAAACATTTATGCAATGCTGTAACCTTGTAGTGTAACGGTGATGTGTGAATTTGCTGAGTTTGTTCACGTATTCGCTGAATATAATATCCTCAATGTAAGAAAAATACTCGCTTTCATCTTCAAGGTTCTTTTTTGAACCAATAGCTTTTATCATATGCAAACCTCACAAAAAATAAAATTTTCATACTAAATTTAAAATCATTATAATAGACATAAATGTTCTGAAAGTTAATAAACTGTGAAATTTCCCGTAAAGAAAAAATTGTGGGTCTGTTGCATACAAGAAAGGTCAGATATTTATGAAAAAATCACTGTTTTTAGCTTTTTCTGTATGTTTATTTCTTCTCTGCTCTTGCAACAATCAGCCAATAGTTGACGTGGCGGAAAGTATAGAGGAAACCACAGCTAACACCACCAATACTACCGTTTCCACAACTATTTCTGAAAAACAGACAACTTCTACAGAAACTTCCGAAACTACCACCACGGAAGAAATCACAGAAACAACTACTGAACAAACCACTACAACAGAAACTTATGAAGAAACCGAAGTAACTTTCGCTTCTTCGGAAATAACTACAGATGCCCCCGAAATTACAGGTATTTCTGTACAAAGAGAATTCTCCGACCCTGTAAGCATTGACGATATTGTGATAGTCGGAGATTCTATCGCACTCGGTTTCGGAATTTACGACCGGCTTCCGGATGCACACGTCCTTGCGAAAGGTTCTGTTGCGGCAAGAAACTTATCTGATTTTACATTTAACTACAATTCAAGTGAATGTTCTGTATATGATATTATCGGCTCTGAACAGTTTCATAATATTTATATGTCCATGGGTATTAATGATGTAAATATAGGCGATATTGATTATTTCCTGAATCACTATACCGACAACATAAACCGGATAAAAAACCGTGTTCCCGACTGCCGTATAACACTTCTTTCAATTACGCCTGTTTCGGCAGAATCATCATTCACCACAAATGACATAATTGACGAATATAATCTTGCACTTGCACAACTTGCGACAGATACGGAAAATGTTGATTTTATTGATATTTCCCACGGGTTGAAATCTTCTGACAATGCCTTGAAACCTAAATTTTCTGGTGGTGACGGAATACACCTTGCACCGTCTGCCTATGATGTTATTCTCTCTGAAATAACAGACTCCTAAAAATTTAAAACAAAGGAATGGTAAAAATGATTAGAAATTTTATTCTGCTTTCTTCATCTCTTGAAAACTCCGAAAGCACAGGAGCAATTGAAAATGCTATAGGTGATGCAGTTGAGGCTACAAAAAACGAAACTGAAAATCTTACCAACATTATGACGGACATAAGCAATAAGTTTAAAGGTATTCTTCCATCTCTGATTTTCGCTATTCTTGTACTTATCGTGGGAATGGCTCTTTCAAAAATCGTACTGAAAATCTGTACAAAGGCTCTTGCCCGTACAAATGTTGACCTTACCGTTCAGGGCTTCCTTAAATCCCTTATAAGAATTATTCTTTATATGTTTGTCATTGTTATAACATTATCCGTACTGAATGTTCCTATGTCCTCAATTGTTGCGGTAATCGGTGCGGCAGGTCTTGCAATCGGTCTTGCACTTCAGAACAGCCTTTCAAACCTTGCAGGCGGTTTTATCCTGCTCTTTGCGAAACCTTTCAAGGTAGGCGACCTTGTAGAAATCGGCGGTACAACCGGTACTGTTGAAGGCATTGACATTCTCTACACCAGAGTCAGAACCGCAGACAATAAATTAATCCATATGCCTAATGGAAGTACCGCAAACGGCACTATTATCAATTACACAGCAAACAATAACAGAAGACTTGACCTCGAATTCGGTATAAGTTATGAAGACGACTTTGAAGAAGCCAAAAAAATTATTTCCGACATAATCAAGGAAAGCCCTCTTGCACTCAATGACCCTGCTCCGACTGTTAGAGTCGGTCGCCATGATGCAAGTTCCGTTGTAATCTTCGTGTGGGTATGGGTTGCCACCGGCGATTACGGTGCTTTGAAGTTCGATTTACTCGAAAAGGTAAAGTCTGCTTTCGATGAAAACGGTATTTCTATCCCATTCAATCAACTTGATGTTCACCTCGAAAAGACCAATGCCTGACTTGTGGATATGAGTTTGTTAAAAGCGGAATTTGGGAATTTGAATTACCTCGAAAAGACCAATATTTAAAGTTTTCTGAATCTTAACGTTTTTCGGGGGCCCCCCCCCCCCGGGGGGGGGGGCCCGACAATTTTTTTTTTTTAAAAAAAAACAAAGTTTGCGACCCCCACA
>URWK01000039.1 GCA_900551505.1 uncultured Ruminococcus sp.
CCAGATACTGGGCTACCAACAGCACATCACCGATAGTAGCCTGTGCAAGATTGGCGATGTGCAGTTCCTTCACCGCCTTCTCCACTAATTCTTCACTAAATATCTTCATGGCATTACCAGTTCTTTACCGCATTCAAGCCTATATCAAAAGCCTTCTGATTCATTTCAACAATCTTCTCACCTTTTGTGGCAAACACACGCCCTATGCTTTCACGCAACTGTTCCGGTGATACGATCTCAATATACTTCGCAGCCATGCCCAGCAGAATCACATTCGCGCATTTAGGCATACTGTTTTCTTTTGCCATATCCTCTATTTCCAACTTCACCACATGCGGAAGACTCTCCAAAGCCCTCATCAGATCCACTTCTTCAGGATAGTCGGGAATGTTCTTGAAAGGATTAGCAGAAGTAATCACCCAACCTTCTTCCTGCAAGTAAGGCAGATAACGCAACGCCTCCATCGGTTCCATGGAAATAATCAGATCCGCCTCACCCTGAGCGATCAGATCCGAATAAATCGTTTCGTCGGATAGACGCAGATTAGACTGTACATCTCCTCCGCGCTGGCTCATACCGTGTACCTCAGCCTGCTTCAAATTGATGCCTTCTGCCGTAGCAGCTTCTCCTATAATAGTAGCGATAGTCAGGATACCCTGTCCTCCTACGCCCGAAAGTATGATATCTTTTCTCATGCCTTATCTGCTTTTTTCTGTCTTAGTTTACGATTCAATGTCTGGATACATTCTCTGCGCGGAATAATGACAGACACCCCTTTATATTCTATTTCCTCACGAATGGTACGGGTGATTTCTTCCATATTCTTTGGTAATGGAACCACCACACGCACATGTTCGGGTTCTACCCCTAATCCCAGGCAGATCGCCTCGAATTTGTTCGTACCGGCAGAATCCTGTCCACCGGTCATGGCAGTAGTCAGGTTATCCGAAATCACCACAGTGATATTGGCATGGTCATTGACCGCATCCAGCAGACCGGTCATACCGGAATGAGTGAATGTAGAGTCACCGATAACCGCAATGGCCGGAAATACTCCCGCATCGGAAGCACCTTTGGCCATGGTTATGGAAGCACCCATATCCACACAACTGTCAATAGCACGGAACGGGGGCAACGCACCTAATGTATAGCAACCGATATCACCGAAAATGCGTGCATCCGGATATTCCGCAGCCACCTTGTTCAATGCATCATACACATCCCGATGACCACATCCCTGACACAATGCAGGCGGACGCGGCATCACCACCTGAGACTTACCAAACGGACGTTTGATTCCCCATCCGATCGCCTCGCCCACATTATCCGGAGTCAGTTCACCGGTACGTGGCAAAGTTTCGGTCAGGCGTCCCTTTATCTCATAGTCTGAGGAAAGAATCGCTTTTACCTGCTCTTCCACAAACGGCTGACCATCTTCCACTACCAAAACATATCCGCAACGGTCTGCCATCGTCCTGATTTCGTCAGCCAGCAACGGATACTGCGAAACTTTCAATACCGGAATATGGCAACCATCCGTATCTGCCTCTTTCACATAATTATAACCGATACCGCAAGCTATCACTCCGAACTCATAATCATATTCGGGATTCAACCCTTCCAGATAATTATAAGGAGATTTGGAGGAAGCTTCTTCCAGTTTTTCCTGCTTTTTCACTAAATCCAGATATTGTTTACGCGCATTACCCGGCAGCAATACCCAGTGGGCACGTTCATGATCAGGATTCAACTGATTTTCCTCACGGATATCGGCTATTTCCACACCGGCACGCGAATGTGCCAGACGGGTAACCACACGCATCAGCACCGGCAACTTCAGTTTTTCCGATAGTGTATATGCGTAATCCATCATATCGTATGCTTCTTGTTGGGAAGACGGTTCCAGCATGGGAATCATAGCAAATTTTCCATAAAAACCTGAATCCTGCTCGTTCTGTGACGAGTGCATGGAAGGGTCATCGGCAGCCAGCACCACCAGACCACCGTTCACGCCGGTTATGGCAGAATTGACAAACGCATCGGCAGCCACGTTCATGCCTACATGTTTCATACATACCAAAGCACGTTTTCCTGCGTATGACATACCCAATGCAGCCTCCATGGCCGTTTTTTCATTGGTACACCAAGTGCTGTGCAATTTTCTTTCCTTTGCCAAACGATTATTCTGGATAAACTCTGTGATTTCAGTGGACGGTGTACCCGGATAGGCATATACACCCGATATGCCGGCATGTATCGCTCCGAGGGCAATTGCCTCATCGCCCAACAATAATTTCTTTTCAGCCATTATCTATTATTTTATTAATTCAAAGTAAACCACAATCATAATATATTATAGTCAACCGCTCGCGGCGCGCGAGCCCATCCGGCCCCGCGCCCCCCCCCCCACGAATATTTTTAAGTTATCGGTAACTTCCGAGCATAAGCTTTACGGAAGTTTCGTCATAGCCGTTAAAAGTGCTGTATTTTTCGATGTTCTGATTGAATTTGTCTGTAACCGTCTTTTTGATGTCTGTATCCTGCTCATCAATGTGAATTTCATCAACAATCATGTAATCGTTAAGTTCTCCGTTTTCGCCGTAACCTTCATAAGAAAGCAGTATGCCCGTTTTTGCGTCAACCTTGAGTTCAAATGTAGCTGCATTGAATTTCTCTGATGCGTAAGGATTTGCAACACCCTTGACACTAATGCATTCTCTGCCGAGGTATTCGTCATAACCCGTAATTTCCCAATTACTGAAATCCGCAAGCAGATTGAAAGAAATTTCCGTAGGCTGAACTACTGCTCTTGAAACCGAAAGACAAGTAGCCTGTTCTCTGCCGATGTAAGTCGGAATACCTTGTTCGTCTGTGGTAATGTTGTATTCAAAGATGTCAGGGGAAGGATTTTCGACAAGTGCATTGTCACGCTGTGCGGTGAAGCCTGTATTTGTCATTGTGTTGTTTGCGTTGTCAATTTCAACCGTTCTGCCGTTCTGCGTGTACATTTCCACTTCTCTGTCACTCAGGTTAATTTTTTCATAAGCGGTTGAAGTGGTCATATCAGTTGCGAAAGTTGCGGTGTATTCCTGTCCGGCTACAGTTTCACGGAAAGTTCCCGATGCTGTATTGAAGTAGTCTATAGAATTGATAATCATTGTAAGTAAAGTTTTCCGGTCTGTGATATTTTCGGGAGCGACTTTCAGATTAACGGTTGTAGCAGGAGTTTCAAAGTAGTTCACAACCGCATTATTGTTTTTTGTTGTAACTGTGGTTTCCTCAGCAATGCTTTCGGAAATATTGGCTACATCGTCAGCCTGTGCGGTAAGAATACTGAAACCTGCCGTACCCATACCTACAATTGCGACTGCTGACATGACAGCAATTATTTTGTTAGTCTTCTTCATGGTTATTATTTTCCTTTCTTACTCAATGGACGTACAGATGAAACTTCTTTTTTATGTATATTGCGTTTCCATATTAAGAATAGCATATTGCCTTATAAATGTCAATAGTTTGAACGCTTAAAAAGTTTTTCTGTTACCTTTTTGAAATTAAATTTTACCTGTGAGTAATAGTGCAAGAAGCTTTGTGCAGAATGACGAAAAATGCACCTGCAATTTATACAAAACACAGATATTCAGAAAAAGATTTATATGCAATATTGACAACAAAAAATTTATCTGCTATAATGGGGATAACATAAAACAGAATTGCAAATATTTATTACATGAGTTTATCTTTAAGCAAGAGGGCTTGTGCGTAAATAGTTTGTATATTGGAGTGTTACCCGTGCTGTATGTAACGGGGCATAACCAACTTTTATTCGGGATAACTCTGTGTTTCCGTCTGAAAGGTTGGTTTTTTTTATTATATGCAGGAGGTGAACAGATGAAAATTATAAAAGTAATTAACAACAATACAGTGTGCGTAATCGGAAAAAACGGAAAAGAACAAATCGTTTCGGGAAAAGGCATAGGCTTTAACAAGAAATACGGCGATATGGTCAATCCTGAAAATATCCAGAAAACATACCTTATAACAAATTCCGAATTGCAAAAAAGGCTCATAGACCTGCTCGAAGAAATTCCGTATGAATATATAAAATTTACAGATGATATGGTTGAGTATATAAAAAGCCAGATATCTTCAAGGCTGAATGAATCCTTGCTGGTCACGCTTTCAGACCATATAAGTTTTGCGATAGAAAGACAGAAACAAGGCATTGAAATTACAAATCCGCTGATGAGTTCCATAAAAGAATGTTATCCGCAGGAACTTGAACTTGGGAATTACTGCTTAAAGGAACTTGAGAAACGGCTCGGAATAAGTCTTCTTCCCGATGAAGCCGGATTTATTGCGATGCATATCGTAAATGCAAGGTTTGACATAAAAATCAGTGAAGCTTACGAAATTACAAAGCTGGTAAACAGTTGTGTGGAAATTGCGGAATACTACTATTCAAGAAAATTTGAACATGACAGCTCCGCATATGAAAGATTTATAGTTCATCTGAAATACCTTGCACAGAGAATTTTCAGAAATCAGCCATTGCCTGACACTCTCAGCGAAGACAAAAAATTTATTGAACTGATACAGTTAAGTTGCAGAAAACATTATAAATGTGCAATACACATTGAAGAATACATTTTAAAGACTTACAGCAAGAGCATTACAGAAGACGAAGTTATAACACTTACTTTACATCTTAAAAAAATCAGTATGGAAAAACAAAAAAGTTGAATAATAAAAAGGTTAATAAAATATATGAGCAGGAATGTGAAACGGTACCATTTACATGAATGTTCGTTGTTTAATATTAAGAAATACAAATAACAGGGATAACGGAGGGAAAGACTATGAAAGACAAGATTTTCGGTGTCCTGCAAAGAGTAGGGCGTTCTTTCATGTTACCGATAGCTATTTTACCTGTAGCGGGATTACTTCTTGGTATTGGTAGCTCATTTACTAACCAGACAACATTGGAAACTTACAATCTGACAGGCATAATTTACGAGGGCGGATTGCTCTATACGATACTTGACATCATGAGTAAGACGGGAAGTGCGGTTTTTGACAACTTAGCATTACTGTTTGCGATGGGCGTTGCAATCGGTATGGCTAAAAAAGAAAAGGAAGTTGCGGCATTATCGGGAGCGGTTGCGTACCTTATAATGAATACTGCGATAAGTGCATTGATTACGGCTAAAGGCGGAGTTGAGGCGATGGCTGACAACTCAACCACAAGTGTTCTTGGAATAACAACATTGCAGATGGGTGTATTCGGAGGAATTATAGTAGGGCTTGGAGTAGCGGCACTTCACAATAAGTTTTATAAAATTCAGTTACCGCAAGTTCTCTCATTCTTTGGCGGTACAAGGTTTGTACCGATTATAAGCAGTCTTGTATATCTTGCAGTCGGCGTGCTGCTGTTTTATATATGGCCGGTGGTACAGACAGGAATAGCAGCACTCGGACAACTTGTACTCAATTCGGGATATGCGGGAACATGGATTTACGGAATAATCGAAAGAGCATTAATACCGTTCGGACTTCACCATGTTTTCTATATGCCTTTCTGGCAGACAGCAGTCGGCGGAACAGCGGTTATTGACGGAGTGACAATACAGGGAGCTCAGAACATATTCTTTGCGGAACTTGCTTCAAAGAGTACAACAGAATTTTCAGTATCGGCAACAAGATTTATGGCAGGAAAATTCCCGTTCATGATATTCGGCTTACCGGCAGCGGCATTCGCAATGTACAAAGCCGCAAGACCTGAAAAGAAAAAGGTAGTCGGAGGACTTCTGTTCTCGGCAGCACTTACATCAATGCTTACAGGAATTACAGAACCTCTTGAATTTACATTTCTTTTCGTAGCACCGGTAATGTATGCGGTACATTGTGTACTTGCAGGGCTTTCATATATGCTTATGCACATCTTCAATGTAGGCGTGGGAATGACATTTTCGGGCGGACTTATAGACATGACATTGTTCGGGGTACTTCAGGGAAATGCGAAGACACATTGGATATGGATAGTAATAGTAGGGCTTGTGTATGCAGTAATTTATTATTTCCTGTTCTACTTCATGATTACCAAGCTCAACCTTAAAACTCCGGGACGTGAAGCAGATGACGAAGAAACAAAGCTTTACACAAGACAGGACGTTAACGCAAGAAAAGAATCAGAACACAACAATAATCCGGCAAGTGACGGCATTGATATGGTAAGTGCGTTGATATTAAAAGGACTTGGCGGAAAGAAAAATATTTCAGATATAGATTGTTGTGCTACAAGACTCAGAATTACAGTAGTTGACTCAGGCAAGGTAACTGACAGCCTGCTTAAACAGAGCGGAGCATCGGGAGTTATCAGAAAGGGCAACGGTATTCAGGTTATCTATGGCCCTCAGGTTTCCGTAGTAAAGTCTAAGTTTGAAGATTTCCTTGACACTCCTCAGTCTGACAAGGTTGATGAAATCTTAGGAGGAGCAACCGAACAGCCGGCACAGCAGAAAGCAGAAAAACAGAACGCTTCAAATTCTTCGGATACAACAATTCTCTATGCACACCTTAACGGAACTGTAGTTCCGCTCAGCGAAGTTGAAGATGAAGCCTTTGCAGCGGGTATTCTCGGTGAAGGTATCGCAATTGAACCATCGGAAGGCAAACTTTATGCACCTTGTGATGCAAAGGTTGAAGGCGTACTTGATACAAAACACGCTGTAAACCTTGTAACTGAAAGCGGTTGTGAAATTCTTATGCACATAGGAATAGACACCGTAAAACTCGGCGGAAAATACTTTGAAACACACGTTACAGAGGGTCAGAACGTAAGAAAAGGCGACTTGCTTGTTTCGTTCGATATTCAGAAAATCCATGAAGCAGGTTACAAAACCACAACGCCGATGGTTGTATGCAACAGTGATGACTTTAACGAACTTAAAACACTTGCAACAGGTGCGATAAGAGCGGGAGAAAAAATTATAGAAGTAAAATAAAAATAAGATTTTGAAAGGAAGTATTTATCATGAAAAAATTCGATTACACAATTAAGGACGAAATAGGTATTCACGCAAGACCGGCAGGTATGCTCGCTAAGACGGCAAAGGGCGTTGAAAGTACAGTTACAATCGAAAAAGGCGGAAAAAGTGCGGTTGCCACAAAGCTTATGGCGGTAATGGGTCTTGGCGTAAAGTGCGGAGATACTGTAACAGTTACTGTAGAAGGTACTGACGAAGACACAGCCGTAAAGACCATTCAGGAATTCTTTGAAAACAACCTCTGATTGACGGTGGGGGGGGCGTTATAATTTAAAAACCAAAAAAAAAAAAAAAACACCAAAAAAAAAAAAAAAAAAAAAAAAAAATTAGGATTTATTTTTTTTTTTTTTTTTTTATTTTTTTTTTTTTTTTTTTTTTTTTTTTTTTTTTTTTTTTTAATATTTATATTCCCCCCCCCCCCGAATTTCTACATCAATAACATAAGAAAGGGAGTGTTTATATGACTGAGTTTCAGGGAAAAGGCGTGTTCGGAGCGGTGGCAATCGGAAAAATCTCCGTATTTGAAAAGCAGGAAGTGGAAGTAAAGCGTTGTCATATAACCGATACGGAGAACGAAAAGGCAAGAATTGAGCAGGCTAAAGAACAGGCTAAAGAACAGTTGCAACAGATTTACGAAAAGGCATTGAAGGAAGTCGGCGAAACAAACGCACAGATTTTTGAAATTCACATGATGATGATAGATGACGAAGATTATAACGACTCAATAAACAATATTATCGAAAGCCAGAACGTCAATGCTGAATATGCGGTTGCGGTAACTGCCGATAACTTTGCGGAAATGTTCGCTTCAATGGACGATTCGTATATGCAGGCGAGAGCTTCAGATGTAAAGGATATTTCCGAAAGGCTTATAAAAAATCTTTCAAGCGGCAATCAGGAAACAAATAAAACCGATGACAAGGTAATTATCTGTGCAAGTGACCTTGCACCGAGTGAAACAGTTTCGCTCGACAAGGAAAAAGTACTTGCATTTGTAACGGCAAACGGTTCTTCAAATTCTCATACCGCCATACTTGCAAGAAATATGAACATTCCTGCTGTTATAGGTGTGGGAGAGAAGTTTCTCGAAGAAATAAAAAACGGTGAAACGGCAATAGTTGACGGCTTCATGGGAAAAGTGTATATTGACCCCGACAGCGAAACGCTTGAAGCCATGCAGAAGAAACAAAAGCAGGATACAGAGAAAAAGGAACTTTTACAGAAGCTTAAAGGCAAGGAAAACATAACACTTGACGGTACTAAGATAAATATTTATGCCAATATAGGCGGAGTTGACAATATAGGTGCGGTTCTGCTCAACGATGCGGGCGGAATAGGGCTTTTCAGAAGTGAATTTCTGTACCTTGAAAACAGCGATTACCCGACAGAGGAACAGCAGTTTCAGGCATATAAGAAAGTGCTTGAAAGCATGGCAGGTAAGAAAGTAATTATCAGAACACTTGACATAGGGGCAGACAAGCAGGTTGATTATTTCCATCTTGAGAAAGAAGACAACCCCGCACTTGGCTACAGAGCCATAAGAATTTGCCTTACAAGACCTGAAATATTCAAAACCCAGTTAAGAGCATTATACAGAGCGTCCGTATTCGGAAACCTCGGAATAATGTTCCCTATGATAACTTCAGTAAAGGAACTTGAGAGAATAAAGGAAATCTGCGAGGAAGTAAAGAGTGAACTTCATGCGGAAGACGTTGAGTATTCGGAAAATACCGAAATCGGAATCATGATTGAAACACCTGCGGCAGCGATTATAAGCGACAGGTTAGCACCTATGGTTGACTTTTTCAGTGTGGGAACGAATGACCTTACACAATATACGCTTGCCTGCGACAGACAGAACCCGAGGCTTGAAGAATTCTGCGATACTCACCACAAGGCAATACTCAGACTTATCCGGATGTCTGCGGAGAATGCCCACAAAAACGGTGCATGGATAGGCATTTGCGGAGAACTTGCGGGTGACACAACGCTTACGGAAGAATTTCTCAGAATGGGGATAGATGAACTTTCAGTATCGCCGGCTTTCGTGCTTAAAGTCAGAGATACAGTTAGAAATATTGACCTCAGAAAATGATTATATATTTTTAGAATCATGGGGGCCCGCGCCCCCCCCCGCCCGGGGCGCGCCCGGCTGTTGTTTTTTTTGTCTTTGGTGACCTTTTCGGGGATC
>URWK01000040.1 GCA_900551505.1 uncultured Ruminococcus sp.
TTAATATTTTTGAGAAGATATAGTAGAATTATTTATGAGTATAGAGGAGTAATTAAATGTACGAACTAATTCTGGACTTAATACAGGGGGTACAGACTGGAATACAGGTCGGAAAATCTATTCTCGACTATCTCAAAAAGCGAGAGGAAGCCTTGCAGAATAAGGAACTTAAGCTTATCGGAAGTGAAGACTTCGGTTTCAGTGGGCAGATTACCGACCTGAGTTACTTTTCAGACAACAAATATATGCCAATTTCGGCAATTGAGAAAATCGAAGACACCGAACTCAGAAACGCCGTAAAAGACAGCTTCACAAAGGCTCAGAAAAAGGGACTAATCACAATTGACAACCAGAAAGGAATTATCAGCATAACCGACAAAGGAACTGCATATATCAAAAAGCCGAAATTTCAGGAAGTCATGCAGAAATTCCAGAAGTCGCCCCTACAGAAACAGCTCGAAATGTACGATATGTTCGGCGTTGAACTCACAGGCACACCAAACGATTTGAATGTATTCAATTTCCAACAGGAAATCAACATTGATGAAATCCTGCGAAATCCTAATCAGGAAGCCGTAAAGAAGATTATGGACAACTTCATTAAGTTACAGCAAGACGGCATGATTATTCTTAAAGAAAACAATATGCTCAGTCTGACGGAGAGAGGAAAAGCTTTCATCAATAACCCAATCTTTAAATCAAGTACAAGTGGTCTGGCTGAAAAGGCAATAGAAAGCCTTGGAGGAGTTGCGGGAAAAGTGCTTGTAATTACCAAAAAGATTTTAAAAACAGCCGTTCAGACTGCCGTTACAAGCGTTTCCCCTACCAAAACTCAATAAAAAATTCCGCCAATAAGGCGTTTACATAGATATTCTGACGACATCAGGGAGGGCGATAGATAAACAGACATAAACCACATTCACAAGCAGAAACAAAAAATTAAACTATTACTGGAGGACAAACCAATGAAGAACGAAAATCAGAAGAAAATGAACAAGAATATTGGAAAAATCTCAATCGTGCTTTTCACGCTTACAATGGCAATGATGGCAATGGGGCTTTCCGCATCTGCCACACCTGCCGGAGCAGACACGTCCGCAATGAACTCGATGCTTGACGTAGCATTCTGGGTTGTTCGTATCCTTATCGGAGCAATCGGCGGAATACCGGCTTTCATCAAGATTGTTCAGGGTCAGGCTGATGAAGACCCAAGAACCAGAAACTCCGGTATCGTGGCACTGGTCATAACAGCGGTGCTTATCGGAGCAATCTCGATTGTCCGCACAACATTCTTCGGCTAATAAGTAACAAATTGTGGCATAAGGGCTTAGCCCTTGTGCCTTTTAATTTTAAAAGGAGGTCAGAAATGCACAGAAAAATCATCATTTCAGTAATAACAATGATAATTTGCTTACTGCTCAGCCCTTGCCTGAAAGTAAGTGCGATGGTCGAAAACAACAGCGACAGTGTTTTCCCGTTTGGTTTCGGAGATATGGAAAATTTAATCATATACCATACGGATAATTCCATCAATCAGACAAAAAACAATATTAACCAGTCTGAGCAGAACACAAAAAACAACATAAATAATGCGGTAAACGGTGCTGAAAAGTCTATAAATGACAACATAGATAAGCAGTTTGCCAAAATTGACAAACTGCTCGAAACTGACACAACGGACAAAATGCCAGTTACAGAAATGACATATGCTCTTAGCTGTGTTGTACAATGCACAAATGATTTATGGAAAACCGTTAGCGGAACACTTGCAAGGTATGGACAAGTGGACAGTGGAATAACAATAGGAACAAACACTTATGGAATTACCGACTATAACTCTGTGATAAACAAATTCGGTACAGTATTTCAGATTTTCGCTTACAGTCTGGCAATGCTGTTTTTCGCAATCAACATCATGGAAACGGCATTGCAATACGAGCTGATGACGGCAAGAGGGGCGGTAAAGATATTCGGAAGAATATTCGTATCAAAGGTCTGGATAGACCTAAGCACCAAAATATGTTTGCTTATTATGCAGATAAATAATGCTTTACTCCAGAGTCTTTTATCAATAGCAGATGATAATATTTATTTCAACATACCGAATATTTCAGAAAATATTCTGGTTACATCACCTACCCCAATTGTAGGGAAAATCATTGACTGGATAATGGCAGTAATTTATTTTCTGCCAGCAATATTTATTATTTTGATTATTGGGCTTACGAGTTCATTTATAGTTGTCAAACTGATGATACGCACTTTTGAAATCTCAGCGTTGCTTGTAGTTTCTCCAGTGTTCTTCGCCTGCATGACAGCAGATACAACACGCCAATACTTTCAGCGATTTATCACAACGTTCATTTCAGTCGTGGTTGAAATTTTATTCATGGCAATTGTCTATGCGATTGGAACAGAATGGTGCGTTCAGGACTCGACAATAACCGTTATAAATTCACGAAAAGAGTTTACGGTATGGATTTTAGGAGCTATTCCAAATGCTATTATGATAATCTCAATGGGAGTTATGATGGTAAAGCCACCAAGAGTGCTGAAAAGTCTCATAGGCTGAGGAGGGTAAAAATGATAAAAGTTAAAGTTACAAAAAATATCATTAGAAACGGCACAATGTTTCTGGGATTGACATTAAAGCAGATTATCATGGGCGGTGCAAGCTTCGCCATAGGCATTTTGATGGTAGTATTGCTGAAAGGCAGAATGAGTACAAACGCCATGATGTCGCTCGTTTTCGTGGTAATGCTTGCTCTGCTTGCGACTACGGTAATTCAGATACAGGGGCTTTCGTTTCCGGAATTTCTTTATCTCTGTCTGAAAGGTGTAGACAAACGACCATACGATGTGAAAGGAGTATTTAATAATGAGATTTCTGAAAATCTTTCAGAGAAAAAATAACGATGTGGATAAATTCTTTAAGGAACAGAAAACCGCACAGAAAAGCTCCAGAGGGCTTTTTTTCTCAAAAACCATGACAATTCCGAAGACTGCACAGGACACCATTCCATTTGTTGAAGCCTATGATAATGGGCTTTTCCTCGTTGATGAAGACACTTATACGCTGATTTTTGCATTTGAGAACATAGATTACTCACTTCTGAGGGACGAGGAACAGTATGACTGCTATGAAAAGTACCAAAAATTACTCAATGCTTTGCCGACAGACATAAGTTATCAGGAATTCATCATGAATTCAAACCTTAACTTGAAGAAACTTGAAAAAGTCTTATCACCGAAAACTACTGAATATGGTACAGATATCTATAACGATTATCTTGACATAATGCAGGGCTGTTGCAGACGTGCGGAAAATGCGTCATCAGAGAAAATAATGCTTATCGCAATGACATACAAACCTTACACCAAAATGGACAATGCAAATGTGTTGTTTAAGTATTACCACGAATTACAGAACTACTTTGCGGAGCTTGGAAGCGACACGAAACAGCTTTTTCCGGAAGAAGTATTCAAAATCCTGCATGAATACTACCACCCATTTGACAACATCGAATTCCTGTTGCCGGACAACATTTTCTCGAAAGGCGGTCGCATAAAGGACTACATAGCCCCGTCAATGTTTGCTTTTAAGGCAAAAGATATCGAAATGGGCATGGCTCACACGAGAATTTTATATGTTAAGCGTTATGACCGAGAACTTAATGATGAGTTCATTCGTGACCTTGTCGACAACAACAGCAAAATTGCTGTTTCAAAGCAGATTGTACGACTTGAAAAGCGTGAAGCAATGGAAAAGGTTCGTAAGGAGATTTTTGCTGTGCAGGAACAAGTCCAAAGAAGAAAAGAAAATAACCACAAGAGCGGAACAGATTTTGTGCCGTTCAGACTGACAGAAAAAGTTGCGGAGCTTGAAGAACTCCAAAAGAAATTGTCCGATAGTACCTGCGAACTTTTTGAATTGGGCATATTCATTTCGGTTTCTGCTCCAACGCTTGAAGAACTCAATTCTCTCACACAGTCAATCCGCTCAAAAGCCATGCGACATCAGATAGTGCTTGACGTTCTCGTAAGACAGCAAGATAAAGCGATGACAACTGTTTTACCGTTTGCGACAAATAAATTCCGGGCTAAGAACGGAAACAATGTCAACACTTATCTTCTTTCTGATGCAATGGGTGTGTTAATTCCGTTCAGCTATCGAACATATTTTGCAGAAAACGGGCTTTTTTACGGCATGAACAAAACCACGGACAGTACCATAATTCTTGACCGTACTTCTGAAATGAACTCAAACGGATTTGTCTTGGGGGCATCTGGCTCAGGAAAATCCATGTTTGTGAAATCAGAAATCTGGGACGTTTTACTTAAATATCCTGATGACGAACTGATTGTAATCGACCCGGAAAACGAGTATCTTCCGCTTGTGAACACGTTCCACGGCGAAAGGCTTCAACTTTCGGCAAGCTCCCCGACAAAAATGAATATCTTTGACACAGACCTGTCCTATGTGGAAGACGGACAATCCGCAATTGCTATGAAATCGGAACTTATTATGACCATTGTCGAAACTGCCAAAGGCTCAAAACTCACTGGCGAAGAACGTTCAATTATTGACAGATGCGTAAATATCGTATATGGCGACTTCATCAACAGTAACAACAACAAGGACAAAATCCCGACACTTAAAGAATTTTACTATGTTCTGAAGGAACAGGAAGAAATTGAAGCCCAAGGCATTGCGAATGTCATTCAGATGTACGCAGTGGGCAACTTCAACACGTTTTCGGAACAAACAAATATTGAAACCAACTCCAAATTTCTTGTTATTGACATTTTCAGCATGGGCGAACAGCTCAGAGCAGTCGGCTTACAAATCGTACTGGAATATATCTGGCAGAGAGTGATTGAAAACAAGAAACGTGGTGTCAGAACATGGGTTTGGATAGATGAATTTTCCATGATGTTCAACGATGGCTCAAACTCCGCAACAATGTCTGGTGATTTCTTCGCCAAAGTTTACAAAAGAATCCGTAAGCACGGCGGAGTTGCGACAGCTATCACGCAGAATATCACCGAAATTCTGGAATCATCTCAGGCAACTTCGATGATTTCAAACTCCGAATTTGCGATACTTCTGCAACAAAAAAATACCGACCTTGCAAAACTGGTCAGTCTGTTCGAGCTTTCGCCAAGTCAGGCAAGTTATCTGAAAACAGGCGAAAAAGGTTCGGGGTTAATAATCTCAGGGAAAAAGGTTATCCCGTTCCGCAAAGAAATACCCAAAAACAGCATAATGTACAAAATCAGCAGTACAGACTTTAAGGAACAGCAGAAAAAAATCCTTGAAAAAGTCTGAGGAGGTGAAATATGGACATTTCATTCGGAAAGTCAAAAATCAAAGCTCAGGCAAACAGAAAAGCCGAAAAGCTTTCCCCCGACATCGAAAAAGTCAAGCGTGAAAAACGCAAACAGAGAGAAAAAAGGGAAAAAGAAAGGGTAAGACAGCAGAAAAAACTACAGCGTGAAGAACAGAAAAAGCAAAAAATACAGGAAAAACAAGACGAAACCATTCAGGACAAGCAGACAATAATTTTCAGAAAGTTCTTTCAGAAGATAAAAACAGACTACAATGTGGCTTGTATGTCAGTATATGTATGCGAAAACGGCGTTATCCGAAAATTTATCGGTGAACCGCTTGAAAATAATGTCGTCATTGAGCAATACAGCTCATTTTCACACACGGTAGTTATTTCCTCCCCTGTAGGCTTGCAGGATAATTTGAAATTTAAAAGCCGATTTATAACAAACTTTAAGATTTCGGAAACTTCATATATGATATGCCTCTCAAGTTATGCATTTGAAACTTTCCGTAACTCTCAGAAGATAACTGACAAAATCAATAAGTTAATCAGAAAGTTAGGTGATATACAAAATGAACTTACTGTTGGTGTGCAACAGAGCAGTCCGAAAACCGTTTGAGGATATGCTGAAAACAGTCAATGACTGTACGCTTTTAGGGACAGAAGCAGCTATCCGTCACAATTTCACTGACATTATCTGTAATAAATATAATCCGCACATCGTCATGATTGCCAGGGGCGTTATAGTTTCTCAAAAAGCCGACCTGAAAAAAATAATTCCCGAAATCAGGGAAAAACGCCCGTCAGTCCGCTTCATTTACGTTTACGGCGACATCAACGACCAAGATGAATTTGAGAAGACTTATTCTTTTCTGACGGAAAATAATATTTTTGACATAGTCGTTGGACAGAAAACAGATGTGGAATTCGCCGAAATTATAGGTAATCCTATGACAAAGGAACAGCTTGAACAGGCGATAAATGCGGAAAATACGGCAGAAGAACAGCCCGAAGCCGAAGAAATCCAAGAAGAAAAGCAAACAGAACAGGTTGAGAAAATTCCCGTGACAATCAGCAGTCTGACCGCTCAGCAAGATTTCGATATAATGACAGTGGTTAACATCGTGGAAAATAACGAAGCCACAGAAATAAAAAATATTTCCATCGGAGTTACTGAACTGCTTCATCACAACGGCTGTACACACACAGCATTCGAGCTTGTTTCCATGCTGAATGCCAAAAAGAAAAGTGCGTGTATAGTTATTTTCGACAATGAAACCTACAGAAATTTGGCTAAATTTCACGGACTGGTCGGCGATAAGCTCCTTGAGAACGGCTTTAAGCTGAAAAATCTGAATATTTACCCATGTGAAAAACTTGCGGAAGTATCGGAACAATACAATTATATCGTGTGCGACATCGGATATTTAAAAGACGACCTAAAGCCCGTATTTTCGGAAATGCACATAAAAATTATGCTATGTTCCAGTGCGGAATGGGACATAGACTTTCTGCTCAAGTACATAAATTTTTCTTCTGATGGATATATTCGGGATATAAATTATTGCTTTTATCCTATCTCTCAGGCGAAATTTGTTCAGTACAACAAGCAAATGATAAAAGGAAACTGCCGGGCATACAGGTTGCGAACTTCGGTAGACTGGATTAGTCCCTGCACCGAAAATCAGAACGTCTATACGGCGATTTTGAAGAAATACACAAACATCATTCCAAAGAAAAAAGGAATTTTAGAGAAGATACTCAGAAAGGACAAATAACATGGTAGTAATTTACGCAGAAAAGAGCAGTCTGGCAAAAGTAATTGCCAACGTTCTTCACGCAGGAAAGCGAATAGCAAACGAAAAAGAACGCACAATCGGGCATTACGAATTTGAATTTAACGGAGAACCTGCAATAATTTGTCACGGCGTTGGGCATCTCGTTCAGCTTGCAGACATGAAAAGTTATGGCGAAGAATACGGCAAGTGGGATTTAAGCAAGCTTCCGCTTATGCCCGAAAAATTCAATCTGACAGAGAAAGAAACCACAAAAATTTGTTTTGAGGAGGTGAAAAAATTCTTCAGTCAAGCCGACTGGATTATTAATGCGACCGACCCAGACCGTGAAGGTGAGCTGATTTTCGGCTACATTTACGAAAAAACAGGCTGTACTAAGCCCTGGAAGCGTGTCTGGATAGAGGACTTGACCGATGAAAAGGTTAAATACGCATTTTCTCATCTGAAAGACAGTTCGGAAGTTCTCCCGTTGCAGATGGCAGGACGTGCGAGAAGCATTGCGGACTGGCTTGTGGGCTGTAATTTGACGATAGCGGTCACGAAAAAACTTTCACCTGACAGAGTTCTTTCAGTCGGTCGAGTTCAGACACCGACACTTGCACTTGTAGTAGCCCGTGAAAAAGCCATCAGAAGCCACAAAAAAACGCCTTACTGGAAAGTTATCGGAGAATTTGACGGCTTTGAAGCAGAACACGAACATGGAAGCTTCACATCGGAACAGGAAGTTTTAAAAGTTCTCGAAAAGTGTGAGGGGCATACTGTAAAAATTGCAGAGAAAAGTGTAAAAACTCGCACGGTAACAGCTCCTTTACTCTATAATGCGACACAGCTTCAGGCAACAGCAGGAAAAAAATTCGGGTGGGAGCTTGAAAAAACCGCAAAAATTATGCAGTCGCTCTATGAAAAAAAGTACATGACATACCCAAGGACAAACTCGGAACACTTGACGGATGCCATGAAAAAGGAAGTTGCGGAAACTATTGAAAAGATTATGCAATTGCCTGAATACCAGAAATATTCTATTCAGAAAGATAATTGGGCGGAGTTTACAAAAAGACACTTTGACGACAGCAAGGTTGGTTCACACTCTGCAATTATCCCGACAACGAACGTTCCAAAGGACTTTTCAGACCTTACAGAAGACGAAAAAACGTTGTACGACTTATTGGCGAAATCAATTCTCAGAATAGTATACGCAAAAGTGGAAATTGAAGAAACATCAGTAAAACTTGAAGTAAATGGAGAAATATTTGCATCTAAGGGAAGTGCAATAACAAATAATGGGTGGTACACCGTTGATGCAATGCCCGAAAAACTCAAAACACTCCCTCAGCTTTCGGAAAATCAAGAAATTCAAGGAAGTTTCAAAATCAAAAAGGGCGAAACCGAACCGCCGAAACGTTATACGGAAGCCGACCTGATAACCGCTATGGAGCTTGCAGGAGCGAATATCGAAGACGAAGAAGCGAGAACGCTTATGAAATTACAAAAAAAGGGGCTTGGAACAGACGCAACAAGAGTTGCCATTATCAAAGGGCTTTTCACACGACAGCTCATAGAAACCAAGGGAAAATCAATCGTTCCGACAGAAAAAGGGATTTTCCTGATAGACCACTTACCTGCCGAAACACTGAAGTCCGCCGAAATGACGGGAGAATGGGAAAAGAAGCTCAACGACATAAGCACGGAAAATACTTCATTTGACAACTTTGTAAGCGAAATCAAACAGCATACACAACAGTGGTTTGATGAAATTGTTAAGGCTCAGACAACGGCATTTATTTCTTCTGACAGTCTGATTTGCCCGATATGCAAAAAGCCCCTCAGAGAGTTTGATTGGGGCTTCGGCTGTTCCGGCTACAGAGATGGCTGTAAGTTCTCCGTCAGAAAAGAAATATGCGGAAAGAAACTTACAAAAGCACAGGTAACAGCACTTATCAAAAACGGCAAAACGGGACTAATCAAGGGCTTCAAATCAAAGGCAGGCAACGAATTCAATGCCGTT
>URWK01000041.1 GCA_900551505.1 uncultured Ruminococcus sp.
TCACAAGTCTTACCATCTGCATAAGTACGACATCAAGCTTGTTTGCGTCTACGCCGAGAGCGGTAAGTGCGGATTTAAGCCTCGGAACATATCCGTGATGGTCTGCACCGAGAACGTTTATAGCCTTGTCGAATTTTCTTGTGACAAGTTTATTATAGTGGTAGGCAATATCCGGAACAACATAAGTCGGAATACCGTTTGACCTTACGAGTACGAAGTCCTTGTCAACGCCGAAATCTGTAGCTTTGAACCAGAGGCTTCCGTCCTGCTCATAAGTGTGGCCTGTTTCTTTAAGTTTTTCTATAATTCTCATGGTTTCGCCGTTATTGTGGAGAGTACTTTCTTTGAACCAGGTATCATATACAATGCGGTATTTTTTCAAATCTCTTTTAAGACCTGCGATATTCTTGGGAAGTGCATAGTCAACAAGAGCTTTTTTGCGGGTTTCTTCATCACAATCAGCATACTTGTTACCGTTTTCGTCAAAGAAGTTTTTAGCGTGTTCTATAATGTCACGTCCGAGGTAAACTCCTTCAGGCATAGGGAATACTTCGCTTTTTCCCTCATCGCTGTAGAGGGCATCGCAGATAGCTTCGGTATTGTTGTCTGTTTCGGCAATTACTTTCTGACCTGCTTCGCTGCAAAGCTGGAGATAACGGAGTGAAAGGGATTTGCCGAACTTTTCAATCTGATTGCCCGCATCATTGATATAAAATTCTCTTTCAACGTAATAGCCAGCCCAGGAAAGCACGCTTGCCAGACAGTCGCCGATTGCTCCGCCTCTTGCATTACCGATATGCATAGGGCCTGTAGGGTTTGCGGAAACGAATTCAACAAGTATTCTTTTGCCGTTACCTGTGTTGGTCTTACCGTAATCGTCACCGTCTTTCACGATAAGTGAAACGGTATCGGAAAACCATGAGCGGTCAAGGAAAAAATTTATAAATCCCGGTCCTGCGATTTCAGCCCTGTTAAAGTATGTACCGTCAAGAACAAGGGCTTCACAAATCAATTCTGCGATTTTTCTCGGAGGCATTCTGAAAGTCTTTGCGGAAACCATGGCAACGTTTGTTGCGAAGTCACCGTGTGACTTGTCGGCAGGAATTTCAACTTTAAATGGTGGCATTGGTTCAGCAGGGAGTTTGCTATCTGCGATAAGGTTTCCTAAAGCACTGAGAATAATTTCTTTCAGTGATTCCGAAGCAGTTTTTATCTGATTAGTCATTTTAATTTATTCAATCCTTTCAATTTTATCATCATAAAGGTTTAATAGTCATGTATATTTCATTTTCCGACATATAAGCGGAATTCATATCAATAGTGTACTTGAGAACGAGATTACCGCCCGTTTCGTCAAGCTGTGATTCAATAGCATTTGTATGAACGCCTATTCTCATATCCCCATAAGGTGTGGAATAATAACAGTAATGTTTTTTGTCCTTTTCGAGCATAAGGCTTGTGTTTGAAGTCCCCATACGTCTTATTGAAGCGGTAGCCCTGTTTTTCATTACCGCAATTCTGGTAACAGAGCCTACGAAACCTGTGGCTTCAGAATCCTCATAGGCAATCACATATCCGAAAGCCTTTTCTTCAAAAGTTCCCTCTGTGATAAGCTTTGTTTCGGTACGTTCGTCAAGTGTAATCTGAACACTTATCATTTCAATCAATACATTGTTTTTCAATCTTTCAACTTCTTCCTTATGTTTATCAGCCGACAGTTACGCAAGTTGCCTCGCCCTTGATTTCGTGACCGAGGAACAGTTTTACATTTTCCTCAAACAGTTCTACACTATCGCTTACAAAGAACTGATTTTCACCCGGTTCAGACCTTTCGGAAAGCAAATCTTTTTCGGTAAGGCACATTTCAGCGAACTTTCCGGCTTCTTCTCCCGGAGAAATGAGCCTTACATTTTCACCCATAACATCCCGGATAATTTCTTCGATAATCGGGTAATGTGTACAGCCCATGATAAGAGTATCGACACCTTCGTTTTTTATCGGTGTAAGGTATTCTTCCGCAATAATCCTTGTAACCTGATTGTTGCGGTCTGTGTAGCCGTTTTCCACAAGCGGAACGAACATAGGACAAGCCTTGCCGTATATGGTTATGTGCGGATTGATGTTCTTAATCGCTCTCCCGTAAGCACCGCTTTTTATAGTGGCAGGTGTGCCGATAACGCCTACTTTTCCGTTTCTGGTGGCTGAGCAGGCTGTCTGAACGGCAGGAAGCAGAACACCGCTGAAAGGTACTCCGTTTATTGAAGATTTGTTGCCGACAACTGAACTTACCGTACCGCAAGCCGCAATAATCATCTTGACACCATGGTTCAGGAGAAATTCAATATCCTGCTGTGCATATTTAACAACAGTTTCCCTGCTCTTTGTTCCGTAAGGTATTCTCGCAGTATCGCCGAAATATATAATATTTTCGTTCGGAAGAATTTTATTAAGGGCTTTGACTGTGGTAAGTCCGCCTATTCCTGAGTCAAAAACACCGATTGCATCGTTATTCATAGAAAAACATTACTCCTTTTATTCCTCTGTATTGCCTTCTTCGATAGCCTTTTCAATGAGCATTTCAAGCATTTCGGGAAAGGCTATTCCCGCTTTTTCGATAAGCTTTGGGAACGGGCTGTCCGGCATAAGTCCGGGAATGGTACTGATTTTATTGATGATAATTTTCTTTTCATCCGTATAGAAAATATCTATCATAGCCATTCCGCTGCAACCGAGAGATTTATATACTTCACGGGCGATATTTCTGATTCCGGAAGATTCTTCTTCACTTATCTGAGCAGGAATATGAAGGTTTCCGGTATTGAGGATATGCTGGGAACAACAGTTGTCGGTATTTGTTTCGACTTCTCCTACAGGCGACACAATAATGTCGTTTCCTTCAAATACCGCAATCTGAAATTCTCTGCCGTAGATGAATTTTTTCACAACAACTCTGTCATCATGTGTGAAAGCAAGCTTTACAGCTTCCTTGAGTTCGTCAAAACTTCCGACTTTTTTTGTATTTATGGATTCTCCACCGCATGAAGACTTTACACAAAGGGAGTTTCCGAGTCTGTCCGAAATTTCTCTGCATCTTTCATCGAGCCTGTCAAGGTCTGACTGTAAGAAAACTTCCCAGTCCGCAACTTCAAAGCCTCTTGCCCTGAGCTGAGAATAAAGTGAAATCTTATCACGGCACACGGCGGAAGCTATTACATCACTGCCCACATACGGAATATCCGAAAGTGTAAGTAATCCCTGAACCGAACCGTCTTCGCCGTTTCTTCCGTGGAGAATCGGAAAGACCACATCAGTTCTCTTTATGGAAACATCGTCATTTTCGAGTTTCAGAACGCCTCTGTGCATGGGGTCGGGTGAAATTATCGCAGAAGTACAGTCAGGGTTGAATTCCCATTCTCCTGAACCTATTCCGTCAGCACCGTTGGGGTAATAAAGCCATCTGCCTTTTTTGGTTATACCGATGCAAACTACTTCGTATTTGTCTTTCGGAATGTTCTTTATAACGTTTTCTGCCGAAGCGAGCGAGTAGTTTCTGAGTGAAGAAGTACCGCCGAACAGAACCGTTACACAAGTCTTTGCCATATTATGTTTCTCCTTTTCTTGTTTTCGGTTATATTAAAAATTCAATGTCATTTATTTTATGTGATAACACGAGGATTAAAATATTATAACACATATATATGCAGTCTGCAAGTTTTTTAATCATCTGAGAACGGTATTTTCGGTGTAATCACAGATAAAATCAAAGTTTTGCGAGGAAAAAATGTTGTTTTCAGCTCTGCCGGTGCTGGCGAGATTGAAACAGGTTTTCACATAATACCATGTTCCGTTATCGTAATCGGTACGGCGTTCATGGAAAATAATTCTGCCTGTAGTTTCGGGTTTAAGACAGAACACTTTTTCATTTACAAGGTTTCTGTTATAAAGCGGAGAATTTTCATTGTTGTATTCGGAATTGTGACCGGTTATGTAAGGAAAAATCCCGTCAGAATGAAAAATTACATCTATGTTTTCGCCGTCTGTTTCAAAGCGTAAGTTCTTTAATTTGAGCTGTTCGGGACTGCAATTGTGTTCAGTCAGCATATTGTTGCGAATGTTTCTTTCATCCTGATGAAGTCTTTGTTCTGTTTCGCTGTCAGAAATTTTGAAAACATCGTTTTTTCTGATTTCGTCCCACATAAGCCTGTTAAATTCAAAGGCATCAAGTATTTTGTTTCCGTCCTGAAAAAAGTTGAGGTGCTGTATGACAATACCTGAGTTATAATTAAAATCAGCAGGGGCTGAAAATGGGAAACGGCTTCTTGTGACCGCATAATTTCCGCCACGCTCCCGTTTGTGCCATGTAAGTGTTATTTGTTGGATTATGAGCATTTCAGTAATCACTCCTTTCCTGTATTATATACCTGAAAATCCGTGAAATCAAATCTTGACACACACGCAAAAATGAGATATAATTATTAATTGTTAAATTGAGAAATTCACTGTAATTTTTAAAAACAGGAGTGTGTAAGTTTATGGCAAAACAAATGTCAAAAGAAGGATATGCCAAGCTTGAAAAAGAACTTGACTATCTCAAAAGTATAAGGAGAGCGGAAGTTGCTCAGAAACTTAAAGAAGCAAGAGCATTCGGAGACCTTTCCGAAAACGCCGAATACGATGAAGCAAAGAACGAACAGGGTATTCTTGAAGCGAACATTGCGGAAATGGAAAAGACCCTTGAAAATGCGATAATCGTTGACAATATTTCAGTTCACGAAGTAGGCATGGGTTCAGTTGTAGAACTGCTCGACATGAAGAAAAACCAGAAAAAGAAATTCCAGATTGTCGGCACTAATGAAGCTTCTCCGGTTGACGGAAAGATTTCAGACGAATCACCTATAGGCAAGGCGGTAATGAAGAAAAAAGTAGGGGAACGTTTTACCGTTGAAGCACCTGTAGGAACACTTGAATTTGAAGTGCTTGACATTTCACTTTCACTCTGATAAAATTAAATAGCTTTTACAATGATGGGGGCGATTGTTGAGAAACAACAATCGCCCCCTTTGAAAATAAAAAGGAAGGATATAGAGCCGATGGAAGAAAATAAGGAAAAGGAGCAAAACAATACTAAGCAGGAAACCGATGACGTTGACAAAAACACAAAAAATTTCTTTGAAACAGTAAAAGAAATCGAAGAAAAAGAAAAACGGGAAGAAGCTCGGAAAGAAGAAGAAAGACGACTCCGTATACAGAAAAAAGAGGAGAAAGAAAGGGAAGAATACGCTAAAAAACTCAGGCAGGAAAAAATCGAGCTTATGCGTATGAAACAAGGCGTTATAGATGAGTCGGAAATGATAAAGCCCGAAGAAAAAGAAGAAAAAAAATATACCCTTGGGCAGAAGATAGGGAATTTCTTTTATCAAAATAAATGGTGGCTTGGATTTGCGGTATTTCTTGTACTTATAGGCAGTTATTTTGTATATGATACTCTGACGAGGGAAAAGCCTGATATAATTATGCTTATGCTGATTTCGGACAGTGATATGATAGCCAGGACTTCAGACATGGAAACGCTCTTTGAAGAATATGCGGAAGATACCAACGGTGACGGCAAGGTTTGTGTCAGCATTTACAATATCCCTATCACAGAAGATATGGACATTGATGATGACCTGCAACTTTCTTACAGAGTTAAGCTTATGAGTGAACTGCAATTGCCGAATGACCTTATAATAATTGCAGACAGCGGAAGCGATGAAACTATTAAGCCTGAAAAGACACTTGAAGATTTGAGTGAACATTTTTCGGACAACAGCCTTGTGAAAGACTACGGCTTTTACCTGAAAGACACGGATATTGCCGAAAAACTGGGACTTGAAAGCATTGCCGATGATGTGTATATAGGTATAAGAAAAGTTCAGCAAGGTACACAGAATACTTCTGAAATGCAGGAAAACTTTGATAAGCAGTTCCCCGTACTCGAAAAGATAGTATCTGAATTTTCCTGATATTCTGCAAAATACAAGTTTACATAAACTTTACGCAATTTTTCTTAACACTCGCTGAACAAATACTTGACTTGACAAAGATTTTATGAGATACTATAAGGGCTGAAAGCAAAAAAAATTGAACAGGAGAGGATTTTGGAAAGATGGAACACGTTATAAACGTACTCAAAGGTGCGGTAATAGGTATAGCGAATGCTATCCCGGGCGTAAGCGGTGGAACAATGATGGTAATCATGAAAGTGTTCGACAGACTTATGGATGCAGTTTCCTTTGACCTGAAAAAGCTGAAAAAGAATTTTGTATTCTTGCTTACAATAGGTCTGGGACTCGGAATAGGTGTTATCGTTACCGCAAAGGTTCTTACAAGACTTTTTGACAGTTACTATGTTCAGACACAATTTTTCTTTATGGGCGTTGTAATCGGAAGTTTGCCGATGATTTACAAGGAAGCCAATGCACAGGGCAAACTCAAACCGATACACATTTTACCGTTTATAATCGGGCTTATAGTCATTCTTGCGATTTCGATGGTTAATTCAGATGTAACGGGTGTTGCACAGACACAGCTTACAACAGGACTTGTAATAAAGCTTCTTGTTGTTTCGATAATCGCCGCAATAGCAATGGTTATGCCGGGTATCAGCGGAAGCCTTATATTTCTTATACTCGGAGTTTACCAGACAATTATTCAGGCAGTTGACGAAATGAATATTCCGATACTTATTCCGGTAGCAATCGGAGTTATTATAGGGGTTATCATATGTGCGAAGATTATGTCAATATGTATGAAGAAATTCTACAAGGTTACATACTCAATCATTCTCGGGCTTATTTTCGGTTCACTCTATGCGATTTTCCCGAAAGATTTCAGTGGGGAAACAGCAGGTTCAATAGTAGTTGCAATTATAATGATGATGTTTGGAATAGCACTTCCGATACTCATGGAACTTCCGTCACTTAAAAAGGAAAAGGCCGGTCAGAAAGCATAATCAGGATTTTATACTAAATTGAAGTTTTATACGGCGACCCCGCAGCCATATGTGCGAGGGGTGGCGCCCGGTGTAAAGCCGGGTTATAAATTATAGGGGAACACTTATAATATTTTTTTTATATGTTTAATAAAACACTTGCCCACTTGAAATACATCTGATATTGATGTTATAATATATAAAAAAATACATACTGTTATATAATACCCGAACAATGCACTTTTTTGTAACATGAAACGGAGGAAATCAAATGTTATCAGATATTGAAATCGCCCAGAATGCAGTTATGAAACCAATTACAGAAATAGCGTCAGAACTTGGAATCAATGAGGAATATATTGAACCTTACGGGAGATATAAAGCCAAACTTTCAGAGAAACTTTATTCGGAACTTGAGAATAAGCCGGACGGGAAATTAATTCTCGTAACAGCAATAAATCCGACACCTGCGGGAGAAGGAAAAACCACTGTCAGCGTAGGACTTTCCGAAGCTATGGCGAAAATCGGCAAAAAAGCAGTGCTTGCACTCCGTGAACCGTCTTTAGGCCCTGTTTTCGGTATAAAAGGCGGTGCGGCAGGAGGCGGATATTCTCAGGTTGTGCCTATGGAAGACATAAATCTTCATTTCACAGGAGATATGCACGCAATCACTTCCGCAAATAACTTGCTCTGTGCAATCATAGATAACCATATGCAACAGGGAAATGCCCTCAGAATAGACCAGAGAAGAATAATGTTCAAGAGATGTATGGACATGAATGACAGGGCTTTGAGATATATAAACGTTGGACTTGGCGGAAAGATAAACGGTATTCCGAGGGAAGACGGATTTCTGATAACAGTTGCTTCCGAAATAATGGCTATTCTTTGTCTGGCATCTGATATTGATGACCTTAAAAAAAGACTTGGAAATATTCTTGTTGCGTATAACTTTGACGGCGAGCCTATATATGCAAGGGATTTAGGCGTTTCTGGGGCTATGACTGCACTTCTGAAAGATGCTCTTAAACCAAACCTTGTACAGACACTTGAAAACACTCCTGCTTTCATACACGGCGGACCTTTTGCGAATATCGCACATGGCTGTAATTCGGTAAGGGCTACAAAACTTGCACTTAAACTCGGCGACTACTGCATAACAGAAGCAGGATTCGGCTCAGACCTCGGAGCAGAAAAGTTCTTTGATATAAAGTGCAGATTTGCAGGGCTTTCACCTGACTGCGTGGTTCTTGTTGCGACTATAAGAGCGTTAAAGTATAATGGCGGAGTTGCGAAAACTGACCTTGCGGAAGAAAATGTTGAGGCTCTTAAAAAGGGTATCATAAACCTTAAAACACATATCGAAAACATGAGAAAATTCGGTGTGCCTGTTGTGGTTGCAATTAACCGTTTCCATACAGACAGCGAAGCGGAAATTGCGTTTATAGAGGAATTTTGCAAGGAAATGAATGTTGACTTTTCTCTTTGTGAGGTTTTCGCAAAGGGCGGAGAAGGCGGAAAAGAGCTTGCCGAAAAGGTTTGCAGAACTATCGAAACCACAGAGAGCCACTTCGCACCGATATATGATGAAAAACTTCCTATAAAAGAAAAAATCGAAACTATTGCAAGGGAAATTTACAGAGCGGACGGAGTTAATTATACTGCAAAAGCTGAAAAGGCTATTGCGGAAATTGAAAAACTCGGATTTGACAAAATTCCTGTATGCGTTGCAAAGACACAATATTCACTTTCAGATGACCCGACTAAACTTGGCAAGCCTGAAAACTTCAGAATTACTGTAAAGGACGTAAACCTTTCATCAGGAGCAGGATTTATTGTTGCCCTGACGGGTGATATTATGACTATGCCGGGACTTGGGAAATCTCCTGCGGCACTTCGCATAGACTGCGACAATAACGGACACATAAGCGGATTGTTCTGATAATTTTTTCTGGAGGGGGGGGGGGGGGGGGGGGGGGGGGGGGGGGGGGGGGGGGGGGGGGGGGGGGGGGGGGGGGGGGGGGGGGGGGGGG
>URWK01000042.1 GCA_900551505.1 uncultured Ruminococcus sp.
TTCTAGCTATCGACCTCTGGCCTAAAGCTATCAACCTCTAATCTTAATACAGATCCCGGCGGGGCGGCGGCCGCCGCCCCCCCCCCCCCCCCCCCCCCCGATAAAAATTAAAGCTTCGGGGAAACCGAAGCTCTAACTTATGGAGAAGGATTATGATTATCTTCCGTTGATAAAATCAACGAAAATGAAAAAGAAAAAAGCTGATTGATAAACCGCATAACTGTTATTTAGTCTGCGGAAAATACCGGGATTCCGGTGTTTTAAAGGTGGGAATAATACAGATGAAAAAGTTCCCAACTTTCTAACACTATTATAACATAAACCAAACGCAATTTCAAGTGCTTTCAATAAAAAAACAATAAAATTTTTCGACTATTTTTTGTATAAAAAGCTAATTTTTTAGAGTTTGTCAAAAGCTTGCTTGAGGTCGTCAATTATATCCTCAACATTTTCAAGACCTACGGAAAGTCTAATCATACCGCCGTTGATTCCTGCGGCTTCAAGCTGTTCGTCTGTAAGCTGACGATGTGTTTCGCTGGCAGGGTGAAGAACACAAGTTTTAATATCCGCAACGTGTACGACATTTGAAGCGAGTTCGAGGCTGTCCATGAATTTAACGGCTGTCTGTTTACCGCCCTTGATAACGAAAGAAATAACGCCGCTGCAACCTAAAGGAAGATATTTGTCGGCAAGAGCCTTATAAGGATTACCTTCAAGTGTCGGGTAACTTACAGATTCAACCTTGTCACAGGAGTTAAGGTATTCCGCAACGGTTTTTGCATTTTCGCAATAAGCCTTCATTCTTATCGCAAGAGTTTCAAGACCGATATTGAGCAGGAAAGCATTAAATGCGGACGGGATTGAACCGAGGTCACGCATAAGCTGAGCTCTTGCCTTGACGATGTAAGCGGACTTTCCGAAATGTTCACAATAAACAACACCATGATAACTTTCGTCAGGTTCTGTAAATTCAGGGAATTTGCCATTTGCCCAGTTGAAATTACCACTATCAACAATAACACCGCCTACACAAAGTGCATGACCGTCCATATACTTTGTGGTAGAGTGTGTGACGATATCCGCACCGTATTCAATAGGTCTGCAAAGAATAGGAGTTGCGAAAGTGTTATCAACGATAAGAGGAACATTGTTTTTATGGGCGATTCTTGCGAATTTTTCGATGTCAAGCACGGAAATAGCAGGGTTGGCAATAGTTTCACCGAAAACCGCCTTTGTGTTAGGCTTAAAGGCTTTCTGGATTTCTTCTTCGGAAGCGTCAGCGTCAACAAAGATACATTCAATTCCGAAACGCTGGAAAGTTACGGCGAAAAGGTTTATTGTACCACCGTATATTGTTGAAGCAGCTATAAAGCTGTCGCCTGATTTAAGGATATTGAGAATTGCGAAGGTTGAAGCAGCCTGACCGCTTGAGGTACACAATGCACCTACACCGCCTTCAAGAGCGGCAATTTTTTCTTCAACAAATCCTACTGTAGGGTTTGCAAGACGACTGTAGAAGTAACCGTTTGAAGAAAGGTCGAAAAGTTCTCCGATATGTTCTGTAGAATCATAATCGAAAGTGGTTGACTGATAGATTGGCATCGCATGAGGTTCGCCATTTTTTGGCTTGTAACCTTCATGCAGGCATTTTGTTTCAATTTTCATTATGTAATTGTCCTTTCGTTGTGTCAGTCAAAACTGACGTTAAGTAAAAAATATCATAAATATTATATCATAATAAGACGATTTTGTCTATATGATTTAACGGTAAGTTTTATGTGAGCGAAATTAATTTTCGGAAAGAAACCTTGAAAAATCAAGAAAGCTGTAGAAATTTCAAGAGAGATAATCAATAACGTTAAGAAAACTCAAAGAAAAATCCGTATTTTTGATTTAAACGAGTATTGCAATTTTTCTGAAAATCGGTTATACTGATAAATAAGGCTGAAAATCAACATATGTCAATCAAATATGAACAACAGGTTTGAAGCCGTGACATAAGAAAATATTAATCGGACAATAATATAATGACAGGGGTGATTTCGTGAATAACAATACTGATACGAAAGAGGAAATTAAATATTTTGCAAAGAGGGCATTATTAATTGATGTGGGTGTGTATCTTGTGTGGTCGCTAATATCAGGTTTCGGAACAAGTATGCTGTTTGGGCTACTGCTCGGAACTGTGGCGATTATTCTGGATATGTTCATGTTACACAAGCAGATACTTACGGCAGTGGAACTTTCAAAGTACAAGGTTCAGGGAAAAGGCAGGACAATGTTCAATTTCGTTGTCAGAATGCTTGTGTTAAGTCTGTTTATTATTGCAGGATTTTTACTGAAACCAATACACCCGCTCGGAGTATTAGTTCCTATGGTGTATCCGAAGATAATTTACACAATCGCCGGACTTAAAAAGCAGTGAGAGGAGGTGAGAAACTTTGGAAGTAAACGGACCGAAGATAGTGTTCAGATTTGACATATTCGGATACGAGATGATTATTTCTGAAACAATTGTTCTTGGGTGGTTTGTAATGTTCATAATAACCGCACTCATACTTTTCCTTACACACAATATGCAGAAAATCCCGACAAAAAGACAGGCAATTGCAGAATGGATAGTGGAAACAGTATATAAGACAGTTGACGACACTATGGGTAAGGAAAACCGTATTTATGCTCCGTATATGGCAACAATATTTGCGTTCTCGATTTTCGGAAGCCTGATAAGTATGATAGGACTCAGACCGGTAACGGGCGACTTCAATACAACACTTGGCTGGGCATTGATGACATTTGCAATGATAACTTATGCGAAGATAAAGACAAACGGATTTTTTGGGTATCTGAAAAGCTTTGCCGACCCGATACCACTTACACCGCTTAACATCATCAGCGAAATAGCAACGCCTGTTTCAATGTCATTCCGTCATTTCGGGAATGTTGCGGGAGGCATGATAATAACGAGTTTGCTTTACTATGCCCTTGAAGGCATATCGTCAGCACTGGGAATGTCAATACCGTTCCTTACAATCGGAATCCCTGCTGTTCTTTCAGTATATTTTGACTTGTTTTCAGGATTTATGCAGGCATTTATATTCATGATGCTTTCGATGGTCTATATAGGCTCGGCAAGGGAAACAGAATAAACAATATTTTTTTAAGATTTGAAAATTTCAGGAGGAAAACAAAATGGAAAAAGCAATCGTTCTCGCAGCTTCGGCAATCGGTGCAGGTCTTGCAATGATAGCAGGTATAGGCCCTGGTATCGGTGAAGGTTACGCAGTAGGTAAGGCTTGTGAAGCTATCGCAAGACAGCCTGAAGCGACTTCGGCAGTTACAAGAACAATGTTTGTAGGTTGTGCGGTAGCGGAATCAACAGGTATTTACGGCTTCGTAGTAGCCCTTATCTTACTTTTCATCAATCCGTTTCTCAAACAGCTTTGATTGAAGTAAAACATTACAGAAATCAAAGCTCAGGAGGCGTTTTGTAAATGCTGGATTTTTTAACCATAAATACAGGTGATTTGATATTCACTTTAATAAATACGCTTATTCTTTTTCTGATAATCAAGCATTTCCTTTTCGGCAGAGTTAATAAGGTACTTGAGGAGAGAAGCAAGGCTGTTTCCGATACTTATAAGAATGCTGATGAAGCAAACGAAAAGGCTCACGAACTCGAAAAACAGTATGCGGAACTTATGGCAGGTGCTAAGGAAAAATCAGCACAGATTATAAGCAATGCTACTAAAAAGGCTCAGCGACATTCAGATGAAATCGTTATGCAGGCGAAGTCAGAGGCAAGTGCCATAAAGGCTAAGGCTGATGAAGATATTGAAAGACAAAGACAACGTGCAGTTAACCAGATAAGAGATGAAATTTCCGATATTGCCGTTGCAGTTGCTGAAAAGCTTGTGGAAAGAGAAATTGATAGCCGGGACAATGACCGTCTTATAAGCGAATTTCTTGAGAACGTAGGTGAAAGACAGTGAGTGAAAGCGTAGATAAAGTTTATTCGGAAGCAATATTCAGTATTGCAGTTGAAACAAATAAACAAGCCGTTTTCGATAAGGAACTCAGAGAAATTGCAGAAGTCTTTGAGGCTAACCCCGAACTTTACAAACTGTGTTCATCACCTGCAATCACGCTTGAGGAGAAACTCGGCGTGGCTGAAAAGATATTCAGGGGAACTGATGAAACAGTTCTTAATTTTATATGTGTACTCATACAAAACAGGAGAACCAGTTATATAAAGAGTATCGCAGACGATTTTCATATGAAGTACAATAAGGAATGCGGAATTATTGATGTCAGGGTGATTTCCGCACAGCCTCTCACTGATGAACAGAAAAAGAAAGTTGTCGAAACCATGACAAAGAAGACAGGCAAAACCGTTGTTCTCAGCGAAGAAACAGACCCTTCAATAATAGGCGGTATGATTATTGAATACGATAATATGAGAATAGACGGAAGCATTAAGAACAGACTGAAACAGTTTGAAAGAGAATTGAAAATATAGGATAAGAGGTGTATAAAAAGTTGGATTTACGCCCGAACGAAATAACAGAAATTATAAAACAACAGATAAAAAATTACAATCAGAAAATTGAAGAAACCGATACAGGTACGGTTGTTACAGTCGGTGACGGTATCGCAAGAATACACGGACTTGAAAAGTGTATGTCGGGAGAACTTCTCGAATTTCCGAACGGAATAAAGGGAATGGCTCTCAACCTTGAACAAGACTTCGTAGGTGCGGTAATGCTCGGTTCTGACAGAGATATAAAAGAGGGCGACACCGTAAAGCGAACAAATTCCATCGTGTCCGTTCCGGTAGGCGAAGAAATGCTTGGCAGAGTAGTAAACGCCCTCGGAGAACCGATTGACGGAAAAGGTAAGATTTTTACAAAGGAAACTTTGCCGATAGAGAGAACAGCCCTCGGAATTATCACCAGAAAGTCGGTACACAAACCTTTGCAGACAGGTATAAAGGCTATTGACTCAATGATTCCGATAGGCAGAGGACAACGTGAACTTATCATAGGCGACAGACAGACCGGTAAAACAGCTATCGCACTTGACACAATCATTAACCAGAAAGACAAAGGCGTTAAATGTATCTATGTTGCAATTGGTCAGAAACGTTCAACGGTTGCGAATGTTGTAGAAACGCTTACCAAGGCAGGTGCAATGGATTATACAATAGTAGTTTCGGCGACAGCTTCCGAACTTGCACCGTTGCAGTATATCGCCCCGTATTCAGGTTGTGCAATCGGCGAATACTTTCTTAATAAGGGTGAAGACGTGCTTTGTGTATATGATGACCTTTCAAAGCACGCAGTGGCATACAGAACGCTTTCACTGCTTCTTAAAAGACCTCCGGGACGTGAAGCTTATCCGGGTGATGTATTCTATTTACATTCCAGACTGCTTGAAAGAGCCTGTAGCTTAAATGAAGAATACGGCGGAGGAAGCCTTACGGCATTACCGATTATCGAAACACAGGCGGGGGATGTTTCGGCATATATCCCGACAAACGTTATTTCCATTACTGACGGACAGATATTCCTTGAAACAGACCTTTTCAATGCAGGTGTAAGACCTGCGGTAAATCCGGGTATTTCTGTATCGAGAGTAGGAAGTGCTGCCCAGATTAAGGCAATGAAAAAAGTTTCTGGTTCGCTGAAACTTTCATATTCACAGTACAGGGAATTGCAGGCATTTTCACAGTTCGGTTCAGACCTCGACAAAGACACGAAAGAAAGACTTGCAAAGGGTGAAAGAATAGTTGAAGTTCTCAAGCAGGACAGAAACAAGCCGGTAACGGTTGAACATCAGGTTATTATAATTTACGCTGTTATAAATAACTTTCTCAGGGAAATCGAAGTAAAGGACATTGCGGAATTTGAAAGTGACCTTTTTGAATATATCGACACAACATACCCGGATATAATAAGTTCGATTTCTCAGACAAAAGACCTTACAAAAGAGAATGAAGACGCTATAAAAAATGCACTCGGCGACTTTGTAAAGAAATTCAATGACAGCAGGAAATAAGCGGAGGTGTAAATTAAAATGGCATCTTCAAATATGCGTGATGTAAAGCGAAGAATAAAGAGTGTTGAAAGCACTATGCAGATTACAAAGGCGATGGAACTTGTCGCTTCCTCCAAACTCAGAAAAGCAAAGGAACGTGCGGAAGCTTCAAGACCTTTCTTTGATGCGATTTATCAGACCATGGCGGAAATCTTTTCGGAAAACACCTTTTCATCTATATACACGAAGGGTGTTAACGAAAAGGCAGTACCGTTATTTGTGGTAATTGCAGGGGACAGAGGGCTTGCAGGCGGATTTAATACAAATGTATTGAAGCTTGCGGAAAGCAGAATAAGTGAATGTAAAAATCCGCCCTGTATAATCACCATAGGCAGAAAGGCAACAGAATACTTTGAGAAAAGAACGGATATAGAACTTTTCAGAAGTTATGACGGAATAGCCGAACACATAAATATCTATCAGTCAACGGCTATCGGCGATGAAATAATTGAGGCTTACAGGAAAGGCAAAATCGGAAACGTGGAAATGATTTTCAATGACTATGTTTCGCCTATGCTTCAAGAGCCGAGAAACATGAAAATATTGCCCGTTGAGGAGATAGACAACGGAGAAAAGAGAGGGCTTACAACTTATGAACCTTCTCCGCAGGCAGTGTTTGAACAGCTTGTTCCTAAGTATCTTTCAGGGATAATTTACAGTGCGGTTGTTGACTCTTTCGCAGCGGAGCAGGCTTCAAGGCGTTCCGCTATGGAGAGTGCCACCGATAACGCAAAGGAAATGATAGATAACCTTTCATTACTCTACAACAGAGCAAGACAGACCGCTATTACACAGGAAATCACTGAAATTGTCGGCGGTGCAAGTGCTACACAGTGATGAAGATAGGAGTTTTTTAATGCGGAATATAGGTAAAATAGTACAGATAATCGGAGCAGTCGTTGACATACGCTTTGAAAAAGACCATCTGCCGAACCTCCTCAACGCAATAGAAATTGACAATCACGGTACAAAACTTACTGTTGAGGTCGCACAGCATATAGGCGATGATGTGGTACGATGCATAGCTATGAGCAGTACGGACGGACTTGTCAGGGGAACGGATGCAATTGATACGGGAGAACCGATAAAAGTTCCGGTAGGTCGTGAAACTCTCGGAAGAATTTTTAATGTTCTCGGAGAACCCGTTGACGAAAAGCCCGAACCAAACGTAAAGGACAGATGGCCGATTCACAGAGATGCCCCGAGTTATGAAGAACAGACCGCTTCAAGTGAAATTCTTGAAACAGGTATAAAGGTTATTGACCTTATAGCCCCGTACCTCAAGGGCGGTAAGATAGGACTTTTCGGAGGTGCGGGAGTCGGCAAGACCGTTCTTATTCAGGAGCTTATAAATAATGTTGCAAATCAGCACGGAGGCATTTCGGTATTCACAGGCGTTGGGGAAAGAACAAGAGAGGGTAACGACCTTTACAACGAAATGAAAGAAAGCGGAGTTATTGACAAGACGGTTCTTGTGTACGGTCAGATGAACGAACCGCCGGGAGCAAGAATGAGAGTAGGACTTTCAGGGCTTACAATGGCTGAATATTTCAGAGATGTAGAAGGTCAGGACGTGTTACTCTTTATAGATAATATTTTCAGATTTACTCAGGCAGGTTCGGAAGTTTCCGCATTGCTCGGAAGAATGCCGTCAGCGGTAGGTTATCAACCTACACTTGCAACGGAAATGGGAGCATTGCAGGAAAGAATAACATCCACAAACAAGGGTTCAATTACTTCCGTTCAGGCGGTATATGTGCCGGCGGATGACCTTACAGACCCTGCACCTGCGACAACATTCGCACATCTTGACGCAACAACGGTACTTTCAAGACAGATTTCTTCACTCGGAATATATCCGGCGGTAGACCCGCTTGACAGTACTTCAAGGGTTCTTTCACCTGACATTGTGGGAATAGAACATTACGAAACTGCGAGAAAAGTTCAGGAAATCTTACAGCGTTACAACGAATTGCAAGATATTATTGCCATTATGGGTATGGACGAGCTTTCGGACGAAGATAAACTTACTGTAAGCCGTGCGAGAAAAGTTCAGCGTTTCCTTTCACAGCCATTCTCGGTAGCTGAACAGTTCACAGGTATGAAAGGAAAATACGTTCCGATAAAGGAAACTATAAGAGGTTTCAAGGAAATCATCGAAGGCAAACATGACAACTTGCCTGAATCGGCATTTCTGTTCGTAGGAACTATTGACGAAGCGGTCGAAAAGGCTAAGGGTGAAACCGAATGAGAGAATACAGGCTTAAGATAGTCACACCTGAGAAAATATTTTTTGATGATATGGTTGAACAGGTTATTGTAAGAACCAGTGAAGGCGATATAGGTATTCTTGCAGGACATGAAAATTATGTTGCAGACCTCGCATCAGCACCGGTGAAGATTAAGCAGAACGGCAAAACGAGAGTTTCGGCTCTTTCAAACGGCATGATTAAGGTTTCCGAAAACGGAGTAATCATACTTGCAACGGCTATAGAATGGGCGGAAGACATTGATATTGAATGGGCTAAACGTTCCGAGCAGGACGCAAGAAACAAAATTCAGCAACATGAGAGCGACAGAGCATTTAAGAATGCAGAACTTAAACTTAAAAGAGCATTGAACAGAATTTCCGTTTACAATTCTTATAATAAGTAAAAAGTTAGTTTTTCTGAAAAATAAAATAAGGGGGCGGGGGTTAAAAAAAAAAAACAGAAAACCCCCCCGAAAAATAAAAAAAAAAAAAAAATAAAAAATATATATTTTTTTTTTTTTTTTTTTTAAATAATTTTTTTTTTAGGGTAAAAAAAAAAAAAAAAAA
>URWK01000043.1 GCA_900551505.1 uncultured Ruminococcus sp.
TCGGCATATGATAACCTTAAACAAAGAAAACATCTTTTTCATGACGTAAAACTACGAAAACAAACACCTTGAAATGACAATAATCTGCAACGAACAGTAGTATAATTTTAATAAGGAGTTATAACTGACTGAGATTTAAAAAAGGGTGGAAAAAGATGAAGAAAACAGAGCAAATTCAGGAAATGGCAAACGGCGAAACAGTAAAAAACAGTCTTAAAATTATCTTTACGGTAATTCTCGCCGTAATGCTGGCGAATACGGAAATCTGCGGAATAAAGTCGGCAGTATGTGTAATTCTTGCGGGAGCGTTACCGCCAGTCTATGCAACTTCCGTGTTCATAGGAAGCCTGTTAAGATACTTTTTTGCAGGTGAAGTTGTAAATTCTGCGGTCATGATATGCGGAATGTTTCTTATAACGTGTATACGATGGATAAACGATGAAAATTCAAACCCTGCTGTAAGAGGAATAATTACAGTATTCGGAATGGTGATTTCGGGCGGAGCGGTTTCGATAGCCATGGGGAAAGGTACATATGCTCTTATCGGGTCAATAGTAACTGCTTTTCTGCTTGGGATATGTGTGTTCTTTGTTTCCGATACGACCGAGAAATTTGTGAAGACGGGCGAATTTTCGGTAAACGGCTTCAATGGTCTTTCGCTGGGGGTAAACCTTGTGTTACTTACAGCTTCACTGTGTCATATAAGCATCGGAATACTTAACCTCGGGAGGATATGCGGAGTTTTTATAATACTCTGCATAATAGCGAGATATGGCAAGACGGGCGGAGTTATCAGCGGTGCATTGGTAAGCTGCGGTTCTATGCTCTGTAACAGTGAAATCGGAATTACAACGGTTTTTCTGAGTGCAACGGGGCTTTTATGCGGATTTGTGGCAGGTGCAGGGAAGATTGCAACGGGGCTTTTTTTTATGGGCTTAAATACCCTGGGACTGTTTTTTACGGGACTGAATGATATGTCACTCGGAATGGAAATAGATATGTTAATCGGTTCTGTATTGTTTATGGCGTTGCCGGTAAAAAAAATACTTTATTTGTTTTCGGGAGTAAGGAGCGAAAAAACCACAGGCGAAAAGCTTACTTCCGAAAGACTTTGCTTTATAAGTTCCGTTCTCGGCGACATAAGAGAAAATGCCGAAACTGTTTCGGAAGCACTCGACAAAAAGACAGAGAGATTTATAAAGACTCCCGAAGAAATTTGTGACGGACTTTGCGGACGTTGCAGGAATAAAAATGACTGTTGGGAAACGAATTTCAATGAAACGGATATAGCTTTCAGGCAATTGAGCAGAATGGGCAATATAAGTGAGGAAATTATGCCGTCAGTTCTTCAGGGTTGCCTTAAAAAACAAGCAGTTGCGGACGCTTTCGACAGGAGAGCGGTTCAGAACAGAATAACAAGCACAGCCGTTACAAGGGTAAAGGAAAGCAGAAAACAGCTTTATGGGCAGATAGACTTCACGGAAAACATTCTTGAGCAGGTTTCAAGGCAGATACGTTCAGAAAGCATAAGTCAGGACTTCACCGAAAAACTCTGTATGGCTCTTGACGAAAACAATATTGACTATGAACTTGCGGTAGGTTACATTGACAAGCGTCATTCACTGCTTGCGGAAATATATTGTCCGGTCAATACGAATACCGGAAAATTACACAAGATTATCAATGAACTTTTCACTCTCGATACAGAGATGAACATAAAACAATACGGGAAAAATGATATAAGAATAATTATAAGCGAAACGTCTTCAATATATCTCGAAACGGGCTGGGCAGGCAAGACCGCAGGTAATAACAGTGTTTCGGGCGATGTATTCAAAAGCTTCAATGACGGTTTCGGAAATGAATACATGATAATCTCGGACGGAATGGGCAACGGTCAGCAGGCAAGGCTTGAGGCGGAAATGACCGTAAAATATTTTTCGGAACTGGTTTGTGCAGGAATAGAATGTAAATCCGCCGTTAAGCTTGTCAATTCAATCATGCTTACAAAGTCTGAGCAGGAAAGCTTTGCGACACTCGATGTAATTAAAACGAACATTCCAAGTGGAAAGACCACTATGTTAAAATACGGTTCTGCTCCGACACTGATAATGCGAAACGGCTCTTTGCTTCTGTACAGCGGAATTTCTTTCCCTGTCGGAATACTTTCGGATGTGGAAGGTTTCGAGAGAGAAATAAACTTGCGTGACGGAGATGTAATAATTATGATGTCGGACGGGGTAGATGAGAAAAGTTACAAATTTATCAAAAGTCTGCTTTCTGAAAAAGAGAGCTACGGCTTACAAGAGATAGCGGAAGCGGTTGCGGAAAATTCAGCTGAAAATTCCACAGATGACATTACCGTTGCTATCGCCAGACTGAAAAGTATTTAATAAACCAAATGTAAAGATTAATAACCAAAAGAAAAGTTAAGGCTAAATCTAAGAAAATTATGAGAAGATATTATTTTTACATATTTATATAGAAACTGTACATAGATTTTTCTTTTTGTTGTTCCCTCTGTAAGCCGGAAAATTTTTATGCATAAATTACACAATTAATTTAACAATCACCAAATCAATTCTACACTATGCACAAAAAAATCTTGCTGTGATGGTGTATTTCTATGAATTTTATAAATATTTAACGAAAAGACTTGAATACCTATAGATATTCTGTTAAAATGTAGTTAATAGGAGGGAAGCGTAATGAATTCTAACAATCAAAAAAAATATGAATTTCCTTTGTACCTTTTTTATCAGGGCAAGAACTACGAAGCTTATAAATTCTTCGGCGTTCACTCTGTAGAGATAGATGGAGAAAAAGTATATTGTTTCCGTGTATGGGCTCCAAATGCTGTAAGCGTTTCCGTTGTGGGCGATTTCAATGGCTGGGATATGCATAGAAATCCGATGCAACAGATTGAAGGCTATACAGGTATCTGGGAAACTTTCATTCCGAATCTGAAAAGTTTTGAAACTTATAAGTACAGCATTAAGGCGAAAAACGGCAGTATTAAGATGAAAGCAGACCCTTACGCAACCCATTCCGAAACACGTCCGGGTACGGCTTCAAAGATTTTTGAAAGCACTTACGAATGGAACGATGCGGAATGGTACGACAAAAAGAAAAAACAAAACATATACAAAAGTCCTGTGAATATATATGAAGTGCATCTTAATTCATGGAAAAAGTATGACAACGGTGTTCTTATGAATTATGTGGACTTTGCGAAAAACATAATTCCATACCTCAAGGAACTGAGTTATACGCATATTGAACTGATGCCACTTGCGGAATATCCTTTTGACGGTTCGTGGGGCTATCAGGTAACAGGATATTATTCTCCGACTTCACGTTTCGGCACTCCTGACGATTTCAGAGAAATGATAGACCTCTTTCACAAAGACGGAATAGGGGTTATTCTCGACTGGGTTCCGGCACACTTCCCGAAAGATGCCTGCGGACTTTATGAATTTGACGGAACTTACTGTTATGAATATGCCGATGTGAGAAAAAGGGAACACTACTCATGGGGTACAAGGGTATTTGACTATGGAAAAGGCGAAGTATGCTCATTCCTTATCTCAAATGCCTGCTACTGGATTGAACAGTTCCACCTTGACGGACTCAGGGTTGATGCAGTAGCTTCAATGCTTTACCTCGACTATGACAGGCGTGACGGCGAGTGGGCTCCGAACATAAACGGCGGAAAGGAAAACCTTGAAGCAGTCGCATTTCTTAAATCACTTAATGAAGCGATTTTCTCAAGGAATCCCGATGTACTTATGATTGCGGAAGAATCTACGGCATGGCCTAACGTTACAAAACCTACAAGTATGGACGGGCTCGGATTTAACTTCAAGTGGAATATGGGCTGGATGAATGATATGTTGCTTTATATGTCACTTGACCCGATTTACCGTTCATTCAATCATGATAAAATTACATTCTCATTCTTCTATTGCTTCTCGGAAAACTATGTACTTCCGATTTCGCATGATGAAGTGGTTCACGGCAAATGCTCTATGATTAGAAAGATGAGCGGTACAAGCCGTGAACAGAAATTCAGTTCATACCGTGCGTTTTTGTGTTACATGATGGCACACCCCGGAAAGAAACTTCTCTTTATGGGACAGGAATTCGCACAGGAAAACGAATGGAATTACGAAAAACAGCTTGAATGGGAATGCCTCAACAATCCTGATAATAAAAGAATGCTTGAGTTTTCAAAGGCTTTGAACAAATTCTATCTGGAAAATTCTCCGCTCTGGCAAGACGATGATTCCTGGAATGGTTTCAGCTGGATTTCAAATGACGATTACCAGCAGAGTGTCATTGCTTTCAGACGAATTGACGACAACGGAAAAGAAATTATTGCAGTATGCAACTTCGTTCCGAATGAAAGAACAGATTACAGAATAGGAGTACCGCAGAAAGGCAGGTATAAGGTAGTATTCAATTCCGATGCAAAGGAATTCGGTGGTAGCGGTAAATCCAAAACTTCTTTCAGAACAGTTGCAAAACCAATGCACGGTTATGAACAGTATATTTCACTGACACTTGAACCGCTTTCCGTTCTCTATCTCCAGTTCGTCCCCGTGAAGAAGCGTCAGCCAAAGAAAAAAGCAGAAAATCCGATTGTAGAATTTACTGACAATTCAACTCAGCTTACTTTTAATGATAATATAACCAGCAACGACTTGACAGCAGACAACTCAGAAGAAACAAAACCAAAGAAAAAATCAGATAAGAAAAAATCTGTCAAAAAATCAGATGATAAGCCTGAAACAAAACAGTAAAGATTTCAGCTTGAAAAATTTACAACAATGTGGTAGTGAGTAAAAAATGTCAGCGATGTTTTCTCTCTGACAAAACTTTGTGAACAATCAGGAGGACTTTTAACTATGTATATAAAAAAAGAATGTGTGGCAATGCTACTCGCAGGCGGTCAGGGTACAAGACTTTATGAACTGACTCAGAATGTCGCAAAACCTGCAGTACCTTATGGCGGAAAATACAGAATTATTGATTTCCCTCTCTCAAACTGTACAAACTCAGGAATTGACACGGTAGGTGTACTTACACAGTATCAACCGCTTGTACTCAATGACTATATCGGAAACGGTCAGCCATGGGATTTGGACAAGCTTCACGGAGGCGTACACGTTCTTTCACCATATCAGAGAGCAGATGGTGCGAACTGGTATGAAGGCACAGCAAACGCTATTTATCAGAATATGAACTTCATCGAAAGATATGACCCTGAATATGTTGTTGTGCTTGGCGGCGACCATATTTACAAGATGGACTATTCAAAGATGCTTGACTTCCATAAGGCAAACAATGCAGACTGTACAATTGCCGTACTTGACGTTCCTAAGGAAGAAGCTTCACGTTTCGGAATAATGATTTGTGACGGTGACGGCAGAGTTGTCGACTTCGTGGAAAAGCCGAAAGAACCGAAATCAACACTTGCGTCAATGGGTATTTATGTATTCACATGGAGCAAGCTTAAAAAATATATGACGGAAAACGAAGAACAGGCAAACGCTCTCAAGGAACAGGGACTTGCATATTCAAAGGATTTCGGAAAAGACATTATCCCTGCAATGCTCAAAGATGAACAGCGTCTGTTCGCTTACGAATTTGAAGGTTACTGGAAAGATGTCGGCACACTCGACAGCCTCTGGGAAGCAAATATGGACTTGATTGACCCGAATGTTCCTCTTGACCTCTATGACCCGGACTGGAAAATCTATTCAAGAAACCCTATCGCTCCTCCGCAATACATAGGCGAAAACGCTGTAATTGAAAATTCAATGATTTCAGAAGGAAGCGTAGTTGACGGAAAAATTGATTTCTCTGTTATCTTCTCAAATGTTACGGTTGAACCGGGAGCAACGGTTGAATACAGTATTGTAATGCCGGGCAGTGTTATTAAAGCCGGTGCGGTTGTTCAGTATGCGATTGTCGGCGAAAACTGCGTAATCGGCGAAAATGCCGTAATCGGTGAAAATCCTGCACAGGTTGAAGACAAGGATAAATGGGGTATCTCGGTTATCGGTCATAATGTTACAATTTCTGAAGGTACAAAGGTTGTAGCCAAGGAAAGAGTAGGAAAGAGCAAGTAAGGGGGATTATTGAGATGATTTCAAATAAAGGTGTACTCGGTCTGATTTTTGCGAATATGCATGACAATACAGTTTCAGACCTTACAAAACAGAGAACAATGGGTTCAATTATGTTCGGCGGACGTTACAGACTTATCGACTTCCCGCTTTCAAACATGGTTAATTCGGGGGTTTCGGAAGTCGGCGTTATCACGAAGTCGAATTACCAGTCACTTCTTGACCACCTCGGTTCAGGCAGAGAATGGGATTTGGCAAGAAAGCACGGCGGATTACATTTACTTCCTCCTTTTAGTCATGTGGGAAGCGGAATGTACAGAGGAAGACTTGAAGCCCTTAACGGCGTATGGGACTTTATCGACCATTCACAAGCAGATTATGTTGTACTTTCCGACTGTGATGTTGTAACAAATATCGACTACGCACCGGTTATTGAAGCACACATTGCAAACGATGCAGATATAACGGCAGTTTACGCAAGAGGAATTTTCGACCCGTCACAGCAATTCGCTACAATTTTCGGTGTTACAGAAGACGGCAGAATTAATGACGTTATGATTAATCCGCAATTGTCCGGTGAATGCAATATAAGCCTCAATATGTACGTTATGAAGAAACAGTTCCTCAAGAAAATCGTACAGGGTGCTGCTGCAAGAAGCCTTTACAGCTTTGAAGTGGACATTCTACAGGCAAAGAAAAACGAATTTAAGATTTTCGGATACGAACACAAGAATTACTTCTCAAGAATCGACAGTATGTACAGTTACTACAATGCAAACATGGCTTTGCTGAACAGCGAAAACAGAATGAAACTCTTCAAGAAGTCAACTCCGATTTACACAAAGATTAAGGATAACGGTCCTGTTAAATTCGGTCTTGACTCGAAGATTAACAATTGTCTGGTTGCGGACGGTTGCGTTATCGAAGGTACTGTAGAAAACTGTGTACTTTTCAGAGGCGTTAAAATCGGTAAAGGTTCTGTTGTGAAGAACAGCATTATCATGCAGGACACAGTTATCGGAAATGACTGCGTGATTGATGCGGTAATCACAGACAAGAGAGTTAAGATAAGCGACACAAAGATTCTTCAGGGTTCAATGAAGTATCCTATATTCATCGGAAAGAAAGCCGAAATCTAAATAAAAACAATATGAAGGGCGTGTTATATTTTGAATATACTTTTTGCAGCAAGTGAAGCCCTGCCTTATGTAGCATCAGGCGGACTGGCAGATGTTGTCGGTTCTTTACCGGCAGCTTTTAAAAGAAAAGGTCACGATTGCAGAGTTGTTATTCCACTCTACAAGAAGATAAAAGACCAATACTATAATGAGCTTGAATTTATCGCAAGTATCACAGTTGACGTGGCTTGGAGAAAGCAGTACTGCGGAATCCTTAAAAAGACAGCACCGAACGGGGTAACTTACTACTTCGTGGACAATGAATATTACTTCGGACGTGACGGACTTTACGGATTTTATGACGATTGCGAAAGATATGTATTTTTCTCAAGAGCGGTACTTGAAATGCTTCATCACATTGACTTCAAACCTGACGTAATCAATGCGAATGACTGGCAGACAGCCCTTGTGCCTGTATACTACGAGATTTTCTACAAGTATCAGCAGGGATTTGAAAATATCAGAACGGTATTTACAATTCACAATATTCAGTATCAAGGCAAGTATGGTATGGAAGTTCTCAATGAACTAATGGGCATTCCTATGTATCATTCCAGACTTCTCGAATATGACGGTTGTATAAACATGATGAGAGGTGCTATTGAAACCGCTAACAAGGTTAATACGGTAAGCCCGAGTTATGCAAGAGAAATTCTTGACCCATGGTATTCACACGGACTTGACAGAATACTTGTAAATAAGCAATATAAGCTTTGCGGATTCCTCAACGGCATTGACACAGACCTTTACAATCCTGAAACAGACCCGACAATTGCAGCCAACTTCACAGCAGATGACCATTCAGGCAAGAAAATCTGTCGTCAGAAGCTTATGGAAGAAATCGGACTTGATGCAGGTGACGAACCGGTAGTCGGAATAATTACACGTTTCGTTTCACATAAGGGACTTGACCTTGTAAAATACGTTTTTGAAGAAATGGTAGGTCAGGGATTCAAGTTTGCGGTACTCGGAAGCGGAGAAAAGATTTACGAAGACTTCTTCAAGGAAATGGCATGGAGACATAACGGAAAAGTCAGCGTAAAAATCGGATTTGACTCAGGACTTGCGAGAAGGATTTATTCGGGTGCGGATATGTTCTTAATGCCTTCACAGAGTGAACCTTGCGGACTTGCACAGATGATTTCGATGAGATACGGTACGATTCCGATAGTCAGAGAAACAGGCGGTCTGAAAGACTCTGTAAGAGATGCAGGCGGAGAAAACGGCAACGGCTTTACATTCAAGACTTACAACGCTCACGATATGAAGGCTTCATGCGAAAGAGCTAAAGATATGTACTACAACAAGGAAGCTTGGGACGCTCTCGTTACAAGAGCCATGAAGGAAGATTTCAGCTGGGATAATTCCGCTGAACTTTACCTCGGACTTTACAGAGAGATTGTAGGACACAATTAATCTTAAAATTTTTAATCAAATAGGGGGCGGGCAAACCCCCCCAAAACGTGAAAAAACCACGATATAAAACAATAATAAAAATAATAAAAAAAATAATTAAAAATAATTATAAAAAATGAA